>NZ_JBSFHA010000060.1:0-66110 GCF_053596855.1 Streptomyces sp. NPDC001617 | reverse complement strand
CCACGCCCCGACCGAACGGCCGGAGACGGGGTATCAACTAATCTGGCGTTGATTTTTGGCACGCTGTTGAGTTCTCAAGGAACGGACGCTTCCTTTGTACTCACCCTCTCGGGCTTTCCTCCGGGCGCTTCCCTTCGGTCTTGCGTTTCCGACTCTATCAGATCCTTTCGGCGTCTGAATTCCCAGTCAGAGGGGGTTGTCTTCCCGGCCGCTGGGCCGTTCCGACGAGTGAGACTTTAGCGGATTCCCGGCCCCCGCGCTAATCGGCGGCCTGCGTCCTTTCGAACGCGGATTCCTCATTTCGCAAATACACATGCCAATAAAACGACGGCGGCCTGATCGACAGCAGTCGAGTAGAGGTTGGTACCTACGGAATGGCTGTCCGGGGACCGACCGGAGTCGGCTCTCACGTCGGACAACTCGAAGAACCTTACGGACC
Organism: Streptomyces sp. NPDC001617; assembly: GCF_053596855.1. Lineage (NCBI taxonomy): Bacteria > Bacillati > Actinomycetota > Actinomycetes > Kitasatosporales > Streptomycetaceae > Streptomyces > Streptomyces sp. NPDC001617. The sequence continues at coordinate 65,671 of NZ_JBSFHA010000060.1, read as the reverse complement.
GCCCCGGGGTGTGTCAACTCGCTGCCGGGGGGCACCCCGGAGGCGTAGCCTGGCTGCCATGACAACGCGTACGTGCACCCAGCTGTGGTGGGCCGCCTGACGGCGGCCGGACTCACGTATGCACTCCACGGCCGCCGCTTCGGCGGCCGTTCTCGTTTCTCCCTCCAGAGCTTCCGAGGGTCGGCCGGCCGGGGACGGCGGCCCGAACCGGAGAAGGAGCGGAGATGACTCGGGTCTTCAGCGGGATCCAGCCGACCGGACACCTGACGTTGGGGAACTACCTGGGGGCCATGCGGCGGTGGGCCGCGGCCGACCAGCATCAGGCCGACGCGCTGTTCTGCGTCGTGGACCTGCATGCCCTGACGATGGACCACGATCCGGCGCGGGTGCTCAGGCTGAGTCGACAGGCGGCGACGCTGTTGCTCGCGTCGGGACTGGACCCTGAGCTGTGCACGCTCTTCGTCCAGAGTCATGTGGACGAGCACGCCCGGCTGTCGTATCTGCTGGAGTGCGTGGCGACCGACGGCGAGATGCGGCGGATGATCCAGTACAAGGAGAAGGCCGCGAAGGAGGCCGCCCGGGGCAGAAGCGTGCGGGTGTCGCTGCTGACGTATCCGGTGCTGATGGCGGCGGACATCCTGGCGTACGGGACGGACGACGTGCCGGTCGGCGAGGACCAGGCGCAGCACGTGGAGCTGGCGCGGGACCTGGCGGTGCGGTTCAACCAGCGGTACGGGCACACGTTCACGGTTCCGCGGGCGACGCTGCCGCAGGTCGCCGCTCGGGTGATGAACCTCCAGGAGCCGACCCGGAAGATGGGGAAGTCCGACGAATCGGGGCTGGGGGTCGTCTATCTGCTGGACGAGCCGGACGTCGTGCGGAAGAAGGTCATGCGGGCCGTGACCGACAGCGGGCGGGAGGTCGTCTACGACCTGGAGGAGCGGCCCGGGCTCGCGAATCTGCTGGAGATCCTGGCCGCGTGCACGGGTGGGAACCCGGAGGCCCTGAGCGGTGTATATGAGTCGTACGGCGCCTTGAAGAAGGACACCGCGGAGGCTGTGGTCGAGGTCTTGAGGCCCGTGCAGGCGAGGCACAGGGAGCTGTGCGCCGATCCTGGCCATGTGGAGGGGGTGCTGCGGGATGGTGCGGAGAAGGCGCGGGCGATCGCCCGGCCGACCGTGGATGCCGCTTATCGCGCGATCGGGCTGCTGCCGGCCGCCTCGGATACGGGTTCGGATACGGACGTGGTGCTGAACGCCGCTCGGTAGGCGCGCGGGCTGGTGGCGAGGCGCGATGCGAAGTGCTGGCGCATGGTGACCTCGCTGCCGAATCCGGCGCGGCGGGCGACCTCGGGCATGGGCAGGTCGGTGCGTTCGAGGAGTTTCTGGGCTGCGGCGATCCGTTGGTCGAGGAGCCAGCGGAGTGGGGTCGTGCCGGTCTCCGCCGTGAAGTGGCGGGCGAAGCTGCGGGCGGACATGCCCGCGTGGGCGGCGAGGTCGGCGACCGTGAGTGGTTCGTCGAGGTGGCGCAGGGCGTGTTCGCGTACGGCGGCGAGGGTGTCGGCGTCGCGGTCCGCTCGGGGTGTGGGGTGCTCGATGAACTGTGCCTGGGTGCCGGTGCGGAAGGGGGCGGTGACCATCGAGCGGGCGATGGTGGCCGCCGCTTCGGCCCCGTGGGACCGGCGGACGAGGTGGAGGCAGAGGTCGATGCCGGCCGCGGTGCCGGCGGCGGTCCAGATGTTGTCGTCCTCGATGAAGAGGGCGTCGGGGACGACGGTGACCTGGGGGTGGTGCGCGCGGAGGAGGTCGACGAGGTTCCAGTGGGTGATGGCCCGGCGGCCGTCGAGGAGGCCGGCCTGGGCGAGGGTGAAGGCGCCGCCGCAGAGGGCGGCGATGGTGGTGCCGCGGGCGTGGGCGCGGCGGAGGGCGTCGAGGACGGGGGTGGGTGCGGGGGTGAGGTGGTCGTCGAGCCCGGGGACGACGACCAGGTCGGCCCGGGGCAGCCAGCCGAGGGAGCGGTCGGGGTGGAGGGCCATGCCTCCGCGCATGGGGACGGGGGTGGTGGTGTCCGTGGCGACGCGGCGGAGATCGTAGGCGGGTGCGCCGCGGTCGGTGCGGTCGGTGCCCCAGACCTCGGTGATGACGGAGACGTCGAAGGCGCGGATGCCGGGGAAGGCAAGGAGGGCGACACGGTAGGGAGGGGTGCTCGGGGCACTGTCCATGGGTGGCAGTAAACCATCGATCGCTGGCTTTCCACCCTCTGGGGAGGAGGCGTCCCCGGCGGCAGGATCGAGGGCATGGAGATCGCGGAGAACGCAGCACTGGTGGTCGTGGACGTACAGAAGGGCTTCGACGAGGCCGGCTTCTGGGGGCCACGGAACAACCCGGGGGCCGATGACAACATCGCGGCGCTCATCGACGTATGGCAGTCGACGGGCCGGCCGGTGGTCTTCGTACGGCATGACTCGCCGAAGCCCGAGTCGCCGTTGCGGCCGGGGTATGCGGGGAACGAGCTGAAGGAGTACGTGCAGGAGAGGAGGGGGAAGGGGGCCGGGCCCGAGTTGTTCCTGACGAAGACCGTGAACTCGGCCTTCCTGGGGACGCCGGACCTCGGGGAGTGGCTGACGGCGGCAGGGATCTCGCAGGTCGTGGTGGCCGGGATCCAGACCAACATGTGCGTGGAGACGACGGCCCGGATGGGCGGGAATCTCGGGTACGACGTGGTGGTGGCGTACGACGCGACGTACACGTTCGATCTGGAGGGGCCGTTCGGCTGGCGGCGGAGTGCGGAGGAGATCGCGCAGGCGTCGGCGGTGTCGTTGCACGGGGGCGGGTTCGCGCGGGTGGTGACCACGAAGGAGGTGGTGGACGCGGCGGACGCGTGAACGGCCGCCTCCGGTGCGGCGGTCGGGGTCAGTCCTTCTTGCCGGAGGCCAGGGCGCGGCTGCGGTCGCGGGCGGCTTCGAGGGCGGCGATGAGGGCGGCTCGGACGCCGTGGTTCTCGAGTTCGCGGATGGCGCTGATGGTGGTGCCGGCGGGGGAGGTGACGTTCTCGCGGAGCTTGACCGGGTGTTCGCCGCTGTCGCGGAGCATGGTCGCGGCGCCGATCGCGGACTGGACGATCAGGTCGTGGGCCTTGTCGCGGGGCAGGCCGAGCAGGATGCCGGCGTCCGTCATGGCTTCGACCAGGTAGAAGAAGTAGGCCGGGCCGGAGCCGGATAGGGCGGTGCAGGCGTCCTGCTGGGACTCGGGGACACGGAGCGTCTTGCCGACGGCGCCGAAGATCTCCTCGGCGTGGGCGAGGTGGTCGGCGGTGGCGTGGGTGCCGGCGGAGATGACGGACATGGCCTCGTCGACGAGGGCGGGGGTGTTCGTCATGACGCGGACGACCGGGGTGCCGGCGGCGAGGCGCTCCTCGAAGAAGGAGGTGGGGATGCCTGCGGCGCCGCTGATGATGAGGCGGTCGGCGGGGACGTGCGGGGCGAGCTCGTCGAGGAGGGCACCCATGTCCTGTGGCTTGACCGTGAGGATCAGGGTGTCGGCGGTCTTGGCGGCTTCCGGGTTGGTGACCGGGGTGACTCCGTAGCGGGTGCGGAGTTCTTCGGCTCGCTCCGGTCGGCGGGCGGTGACCAGGAGGTCGGCGGGGGCCCAGCCGCCGCGGATCATTCCGCTGAGCAGCGCTTCGCCGATCTTGCCGGTGCCGAGGACTGCGACTTTCTGGGTCATGGCGCGGGTGCCTCCGGGGGTTGCGTCGTCCGGGTTCATCCTCGCACTGGCGGTGGGTGGTGGGCGTGGTTGTCCGGTGGGCGGACTGCGGTCAGGCCGTGCGCCTGCGCAGGGTCGCCGCGCCCAGGCCGAGGACGAGCAGTGCGCACCCGCCGACGATCAGGACGTCCCGGACGAAGGTGGCGGTCATATCGGTGTGCTTGAGGACCTCGTTCATGCCGTCGACGGCGTAGGACATGGGGAGGACGTCGGAGATGGCCTCCAGGACGGGGTGCATGTTGGAGCGGGCGGTGAAGAGGCCGCAGAGGAGGAGTTGAGGGAAGATCACGGCCGGCATGAACTGGACAGCCTGGAACTCGGAGGCCGCGAAGGCCGAGACGAAGAGGCCGAGGGCGGTGCCGAGCAGCGCGTCGAGCAGGGCCACGAGCAGCAGAAGCCAGGGGCTGCCGATGACGTCCAGGCCGAGGAACCAGACCGCGAGGCCCGTGGCGAGGCAGGACTGGATGATCGCGATGGTGCCGAAGGCGAGGGCGTAGCCGGCGATCAGGTCGCCCTTGCCGAGGGGCATGGCGAGGAGGCGTTCGAGGGTGCCCGAGGTGCGTTCGCGCAGGGTGGCGATGGAGGTCACCAGGAACATCGTGATGAGCGGGAAGATGCCGAGGAGCGAGGCGCCGATGTTGTCGAAGGTGCGCGGGCTGCCGTCGAAGACGTAGCGGAGCAGGACCAGCATCACGCAGGGGACCAGGAGCATCAGCGCGATGGTGCGCGGGTCGTGGCGGAGTTGGCGCAGGACGCGGGCCGCGGTGGCGGTGGTGCGGGAGGCGTTCAGGGCGCGGGGCGGGGTGGGTGGCGTCGTCGTGGGCGCCGTGGACGAAGGGCCGGTCGTGGTGCTCATCGGGTGGTCTCCTTTGCGCGGGCGGCGGCGGTCGCCTCGTCGACCAGGTGGAGGAAGGCCGCCTCGACCGTGTCGGCGCCGGTGCGGGTGCGCAGGGCGTCGGGGGTGTCATCGGCGAGGATCTCGCCCTCGCGCATGAGAAGGAGGCGGTGGCAGCGCTCGGCCTCGTCCATGACGTGGGAGGAGACGAGGAGGGTCGCGCCGCGGGTGGCGGCGAGGGAGTGGAAGAGGTTCCAGAGGTCGCGGCGCAGGACGGGGTCCAGGCCGACGGTCGGCTCGTCGAGGACGAGCAGTTCGGGGGTACCGAGGAGGGCCACGGCCAGGGAGACACGGCTTCGCTGGCCGCCGGAGAGGTTACGGGCGAGGGAGTCGGCGTGGGTCGTCAGGTCCACGTCGGTGAGGACGCGGTCGACCTCCTGGCGGCGGTCGGCTGCGGACTGGCCGGGGGCGAGGATGGCTCCGAAATAGTCGAGGTTCTGGCGGATGGTCAGGTCGTCGTAGACGGAGGGGGCCTGGGTGACGTAGCCGATGCGGGTGCGGAGGGCGGGGTGGCCGGCGGGTTGGCCGAGGACCTCCAGGGTGCCGGTGACCTTGGCCTGGGTGCCGACGATCGCGCGCATCAGGGTGGATTTGCCGCAGCCGGAGGGGCCGAGGAGGCCGGTGATCTGGCCGCACGGGAGGGTGAAGTCGAGGCCGCGCAGGACGGTGCGGGGGCCGCGGACGACGGTGAGACCTTCGGCGCGGACGGCGACGCGGCTTTCGGCGCGGACGGGGCTGGTGCCTTCGGCTCGGGTGCCGGGGCTCTCTTTATTCATCACGCGATGAACATTCCTCCTCCCGACGGGCGGTGTCAAGCGGTGCGGGTGGCGCGGGGCGCGCGAGTGCGCGGGCGCGCGTCGGCGTGAACGGAAGTAGATGGTCCGCTTCGTACGCCTCCGCGTTCACAGCGCGGACACGCGAACCGGATGAGTGATCAACTCCCGTTCCCCGACCATGCATTTCAGTGCGAGGCCATGTGCCGCGCACGTTCGCCGTGCCCTCCCCCGGCAGGTGTCCCGTCATGCGCCTGCTCTGTGGCGTACGCGGGTGGGCCGCGGCGCGGGGTCAGGAGTTGGTGGCGACGAGCAGTTCGACGTCGTAGGTCTCCTCGACGATGCCGTCCGGGAAGACCTCGCGCAGGTGCCGTCGCTCCTCGGTGAGGAAGGTCGTGGCGTGTCCCTCGTCGGCGACCAGGAACAGCGAGTGGCTGCCGATGTTGGCCAGGTGCGTGTCGGCGGGGACGCGGCGGCTCCAGCGGACCACACGGTGGGCGAAATCCAGACGGCCGGTCGGGTCGGCGAGAGCGGATCGGGCAGCGCTGCCGTTGACCTCCACGCGCGGGTGGGCGCCGTAGGCCTTGAAGTGCTCGCCGATGCGGTCCAGTTGGGCGGCGATCCACGGCACGTCGAGGGCGTGGGTGTTCCACCACAGGGCGAGCGCGCCGCCCGGACGCAGCACGCGCAGGGCTTCCGGGACCGCGCGGGCGGTGTCGGTCCAGTGCCAGGCCTGAGCGTAGGTGAGGAAGTCGACGGAGTCCGTGGCCAGGGGAAGGTCGTCGCCGTTGCCCCGCACGATCGGGATGGCGGGGTTGGCCCGCCGGAACTCCACCGCCATGCCCTCGCCGGGTTCCACCCCGACCACGTCGGCGCCACGAGCGGCCAGGAGCGCGGTCGCGATACCGGTACCCGCACCGACGTCCGCGACACGGGCACCCGCGAGGGGCCGGCCGGCGAGGTCCTCGATCGCGTCGAGGAGGGCGGGTGGGTAGGACGGGCGGTTGGCGGCGTACTGGGCGGCGGCGGTGTTGAAGGAGTGGGCGCGAGGGGTGTGGGAGGAGGCGGAGGAGGCAGTCATACGGCCATGGTGGCCCTTGCTGGATGCAGGGGGCAGGGAGTTTTCGGTGAGAGGTGGCTGAGAAGGGGGGTGGTGGGGGTGCCAGTTGGGGGTGGCTGTGGGGGGTGGTGGGGGTGCCGGTTGGGGGGTGGCCGTGGAAGTGCCGTCGGCGGCTCGGCGAGGGGCGGGCCCGGAGGGCACGGTCGGCGGCTCGGCGAGGGCGGCCGTGGGGGTGCTATCGCTCCCTCGGCCGGGGCGACGTGACAGGGCGGTCGGTGTCTCGGTGTGCGGCGGTCCAGAAGGGTTCGTCGGCTAGCTAGGAGCGGCGGCGCTTTTTCGATGGGTTGCCGGTGCGGCGGGTGGCGCGCTGCTCGTGCGTCTGCACAGCCGTCTCGTACTCCTCGCGGTGGAGTTTCTCGCCGGGGGCCTCGGTGAGGGAGCGGAAGAAGTAGGCGAGGAGGGAGCCGACGAAGCCGATGGCCAGGAGGCCGCGGAGGGAGGCCTGGCGGTCCGGGTCGGGGCGGCGGGTGAATGAGTCCAGGGTGTTGCGGAAGGCCAGGGCGCTGCAGATGGCGAACATGGCCACGACCAGGACGGTCACGAAGGTGCCGGTGTCGGCGATCTGGAGGCCCTCGTAGGCGAAGCGGAGGACCAGGCAGGAGGCGACCGCGGCGGCGAGGGAGCCGGCCGCGGCTGCGACACGGCGGAGGGTGTAGCCGTTGTCGTGGTCCACCCAGGTCGTGCCGAAGAAGCGGAGGGGCTCGGGGCGGGGACCGCCGATGGAGCCCGCCTTGTCCTGGGTGCCGGGTTCGTCGCTCACGGGACGATTATGGCGCCGGGGTGGGGGCGGGCTCCGGTGGGGTTCAGGAGCAGCGCGGCGCGACGTAACCGTCGCTGCCGGTGTTCACGTAGGTGTCGGAGACGTACTCACCGCTGTCGATGTTGTCCCAGATGTTCGAGGTGCCGTAGTAGCCGGACACCGTCGTGCCGGGGCGCTGGCAGAAGATCGGGACCGAGGCCCCCACGGGCAGGACCCGGACGATGGGGTAGCCGGTGCCCGGGCCGCTGCGCACGTTCACCCGGGTGTCCGGCGCGACCGGGTAGTACCGGACCGTGGCCGCCGCCGAGGGGGTGGCCGCCGCGCCCATCGCCATGAGCATGGCCCCGGTGGCGGCGCCGGCGAGCAGGACGGATCTACGTCTCCTGGAGATCATGGATGTCCTCTGAGTGGTGGAGTTCGGTCAGGAACCGCAGCGCGGGCGGATGTAGCCGTCGCTGCCCGTGAGGACGTAGGCGTCCGCGACGAACTCGTCGCTCTGGATGCAGTCCCAGATGTTGCTCGTGCCGTACGGGCCGGTGACGGCCGTGCCGGGCGACTGGCAGAGGATGGCGACCCGGGAGCCCTCGGGCAGGACCCGGACGATGGGGTAACTGGTGCCGGGGCCACTGCGGACGTTGAGACGGACACCCGGCGCGACCGGATAGGTCGTGGATGCCGCCGCGGCCAGCGTCGAGACGGCCTCCTCGCCGCCCCCGACCTCTTCCACGCGGTCAACAGACATGAAAAACCTCCCCCGTTACTCCCCATGACTGCCATGGGGCCCCATTGATTCCCCTAAAACACGCCATGAAACACATGTACGTAACTCGCACGCGGAAGCTAGCACGCCGCCTCTGTCTCGTACGAGCCATCGACTAGGCTCCGTGCGTCGCGCACGCGGACGAACAGCACGGGGGTGGTCCCATGGCGCCGCAGCAGAACGCCGGAGCGGGCGCGGAAGCGGAACTTCCCGAATACGCCGGTCACTACCGCCTGGAGTCACGCCTCGGCTCGGGCGGCATGGGTGTCGTGCACCTCGCGCGCAGCACCTCGGGCATGAAGGTCGCGGTGAAGGTCGTACATGCCGAGTTCGCCAAGGACCCCGAGTTCAGGGGACGGTTCCGGCAGGAGGTGACCGCGGCCCGGAAGGTCAGCGGCGCCTTCACCGCGCCGGTCGTCGATGCCGATCCCGAGGCCGAACGGCCCTGGATGGCCACGCTGTTCATTCCCGGGGAGACCCTCTCCGACCATGTGAAGCGGAACGGGCCCATGGAGGCGGCCCCGTTGCGCCGGCTGATGGCGGGGCTGGCGGAGGCGCTGCGCGACATTCACAGGGTCGGCGTCGTGCACCGGGATCTGAAGCCGAGCAATGTGCTGCTCGCCGACGACGGGCCGAAGGTCATCGACTTCGGTATTTCTCGGCCAAAGGACAGTGAACTGCGGACCGAGACCGGGAAGTTGATCGGTACGCCGCCGTTCATGGCGCCGGAGCAGTTCCGGCGGCCGAGGGAGGTCGGGCCCGCTGCCGACGTGTTCGCGCTCGGGTCCGTGATGGTGCATGCGGCGACGGGGCGCGGACCGTTCGACTCCGACAGCCCGTACATCGTCGCCTACCAAGTGGTGCACGACGAGCCCGACTTGACCGGGGTACCGGAGAATCTGGCGCCGCTGGTGCTGCGGTGTCTCGCCAAGGAGCCCGAGGACCGGCCCACCCCGGACCAGTTGATGCGGGAACTCCGGTCGGTGGCGGCTTCCTACGACACCCAGGCGTTCATTCCTTCCCAACGGTCGGTGGATTCGCCCCCACCGGTGAAGGAGCGGGAGGAGCAGCCGTCGGAGCGGACGCGCGGGCGCCACCGCAGACGGGCGGTTCTCGTGGGTCTGGCAGTGGTCCTCGTCACGGGTGGCGGGCTCGCCTCGGCGCAGTTGCTGAACGGCGGGAAGGGCACGGCACACAAGGCGGCGGCCGAGGCCTCCTCCCCGTCGTCCGGATTCGGCCCCTGGGCGACGAAACCCGCACTCAAGGCTGGCGGACTGCCCAAGTGCGTCTACGGGGTGCAGCAACTGGTGTGCGCTCAGCCCGGGCTCGTGTCCGCGCTCGATCCGGCCGACGGGAGCGTGCTGTGGCGGCGCAGCCTCGACCTGGGCGACTCCGTCAAGCCGCCGGTCTTCTCGGGCGGGTTGGTGCATGTGCTGGCCCGTGCGGGGAAGCGTGCGGAAGCACTCGACCCGGCGTCCGGCAAGACCCAGTGGTCGTTGGACGTATCGACGTACCCCGGTTTTCGCTACGCGGGCGGCATGCTGCTGCTGACCGGCGCCGACGGCAAGGTGACCGGCGTCGACAGCGCGTCGGGAGCGACGAAGTGGAGTCGACGTATACCCGGGCCGGGCCGACCGTACTTCGTGTCGCTCCCCGGGAGCCCCTTGGCCTTCGCGGTGAACGTGTCGCAGGACGGGACGCGGACGCGGGTCACCGCGGTCGACGGCACCACGGGAGATGTGCGATGGGACGCGCGGCTCGACGGCAGCCTGACCCCTGTCGGTGTCACGGGCGGCAGCGTCGTGTTTCTTTCCGGCGACCCTTCGGGCAGTACGGCGAGCGCGGTCACCCGATACAACCCGGAGACCAAGGTCTCCCGCCGTGTCGCGCTGACCGTTCCGCTCCAGACGGCGCAGGCCACCGTGCACGGAGACCTCGTCTGTGTCCTGGGCACCGGCGGGACCCTGACCCTCCTCGACACCGCCGTCGGCAAGCAGTTGTGGTCGCTCGAGACATCCGTGAGCCGGGGTTCGGCACCGGTCACCGACGGCCGATACGTCTACTTCACCGCCGCCGACGGCCGTCTGCTCGCCGTCGACGCGAGCAAGGGACGACTCCTCGGCCAGACCTCACCACGACTCAGCACGGACGGAAACGAGTTCGAGGCCACGCTCCCCACCCCCCAACTGACCGGCCCCCACCTCTACGCTTCCGCCCCCGACGGCACGGTCTTCGCGGTCGACTCCGGCAAGCCGTCGGCCTGGTGACGCAGGGCGGGGGAACGCCCCGAAAGGGGCGCGGGGCTGTATCGATGTGCGGCTGTCGCCGCGCGGGCGCGCGCAGCCGCAACGGGCGTGCGCCCGGCAACGAACGCGCAGTCCCCGCCGCTCCCCCGCCAAGCCAACCGCTCAGCCCAGCTTCGAAACGTCCCGCACCGCGCCCCTGTCCGCGCTGGTGGCCATCGCCGCATACGCCCGCAGCGCCGCCGACACCTTCCGCTCGCGGTTCTTCGGGGCGTACACCCCACCCAGCGCGGCCTCGCGCCGGGCCAGCTCCGCCTCGTCCACCAGCAGTTCGATCGAGCGGTTGGGGATGTCGATGCGGATGCGGTCGCCGTTCTCGACGAGTGCGATCGTGCCGCCGGACGCGGCCTCCGGGGACGCGTGGCCGATGGACAGGCCGGACGTGCCGCCCGAGAAGCGGCCGTCAGTGATCAGCGCGCAGGTCTTGCCCAGCCCGCGGCCCTTCAGGAAGGACGTCGGGTAGAGCATCTCCTGCATGCCGGGGCCGCCCTTGGGACCCTCGTAGCGGATGACGACGACATCGCCGTCGGTCACCTGCTTGTTGAGGATCTTCTCGACGGCCTCCTCCTGCGACTCGCAGACGACCGCAGGACCCTCGAAGGTCCAGATGGACTCGTCGACGCCGGCCGTCTTCACGACGCAGCCGTCCACCGCCAGGTTCCCCTTGAGGACCGCCAGGCCGCCGTCCTTGGAGTACGCGTGCTCGACGGACCGGATGCAGCCCTCGGCCGCGTCCTCGTCCAGCGCCTCCCAGCGCTCGGACTGGGAGAAGGCCTCGGCGGAGCGCACACAGCCCGGGGCCGCGTGCCACAGCTCGACCGCCTCGGGGGACGGGGAACCGCCGCGCACGTCCCACGTCTTCAGCCAGTCCGACAGGGACGGGCTGTGGACCGAGTGGACGTCCTCGTTCAGCAGGCCCCCGCGGTGGAGTTCGCCCAGCAGCGCCGGGATGCCGCCCGCGCGGTGCACGTCCTCCATGTAGTACGTGCGGGTCTTCGCGACGTTCGGTGCGACCTTCGCCAGGCACGGGACGCGGCGCGAGACCTCGTTGATCTCCTCCAGGCCGAACGGGACGCCCGCCTCCTGGGCCGCGGCCAGCAGGTGCAGGATCGTGTTGGTCGAGCCGCCCATCGCGATGTCCAGGGCCATCGCGTTCTCGAAGGCGGAGAAGGTCGCGATCGAGCGGGGCAGGACCGTGTCGTCGTCCTGCTCGTAGTAGCGGCGGGTGATGTCCATGACCGTCCGCGCGGCAGCGACGTAGAGCTGCTTGCGGGCCGTGTGGGTGGCGAGGACCGAGCCGTTGCCGGGGAGCGAGAGGCCGATCGCCTCCGTCAGGCAGTTCATCGAGTTGGCCGTGAACATGCCGGAACAGGAGCCGCAGGTCGGACAGGCGTTCTCCTCGATCTTGAGGACGTCCTCGTCGGAGACGTTCTCGTTCGCGGCGTCGACCATCGCGTCGATCAGGTCGAGGGTGCGGACCGTACCGTCGACGAGGGTCGCGCGGCCGGCCTCCATGGGGCCGCCGGAGACGAACACCGTCGGGATGTTCAGGCGCAGGGCCGCGTTCAGCATGCCCGGCGTGATCTTGTCGCAGTTGGAGATGCAGACCAGGGCGTCGGCGCAGTGCGCCTCGACCATGTACTCCACGCTGTCCGCGATCAGGTCGCGGGAGGGGAGGGAGTACAGCATGCCGCCGTGACCCATCGCGATGCCGTCGTCCACGGCGATCGTGTTGAACTCGCGCGGGATACCGCCCGCCTCGCGGATCGCCTCGCTGACGATCCGGCCGACCGGCTGGAGGTGGGTGTGGCCGGGCACGAACTCGGTGAAGGAGTTCGCGACGGCGATGATCGGCTTGCGACCGATGTCCGCACCGGGTACACCGGAGGCGCGCATAAGGGCGCGGGCGCCCGCCATGTTGCGGCCGTGGGTGACTGTGCGGGACCTCAGCTCGGGCATCGTCGCTCGCTCCTTCAGACAGATAGGGCTGCTAACGAGACTACGCCCGTCATCCAGGGGTCGGGACGCGGTGTCCGGAATGCGGGACGGATATCTCAGCCAAGACCATGTTCGGCCCATGTTCCACGCAGGGCCGGGAGCGCGTTTCCGGATCAGCGGGGAGCGTGTTTCAGGCCCCGGTCAGATGCCCCTGCACCACCGGCGCCACCCGCGCGATCAGCTGCTCCACGTCCGCCGACGCCAGCGGGTCCACCTTGATCACGTACCGCAGCATCGCGCACCCCACCAGCTGCGCCGCCGCCAGCTCGACCCGCAGTTCCGCGTCCGGCGCGTCCAGCTGGGAGGCGACGCGGCGCATCAGCTGGGAGACGACCAGGCGGCGGAAGACCGCGGCGGCGGTCTCGTTGTTGACCGCCGAGCGGAGGATCGCCAGCAGGGGGGCGCGGGTGGTGGGGTTCTCCCAGACGCCGAAGATGAAACGGGTCAGGCGCTCTCCCACGCCGTCCAGTGGGCCCTCGGCGACCGCCTCGGGCGCGTTCAGCGCGGGCGCGAAGGCCACCGCGATCGCCGCCTCGAAGACCTGCTCCTTGGTGCCGAAGTAGTGGTGCACCAGCGCCGAGTCCACCCCGGCCGCCTTCGCGATACCCCGTACGGACGTCTTCTCGTACCCGCGTTCGGAGAACTCCTCGCGGGCCACGCTCAGGATGCGGTCCCGGGTGTCGGCCGATTCCGTACGGGTACGGCGGCCCCGTCGACGGGCCATGGAGCCGGGCGCCTCGGTCACCGTCTCGGCACCTTCACCGCGGACGCGAGGTGCAGGCGCGTGAAGGCCAGCGCCTCCGCCAGGTCGGCCTCGCGTTCGGCGCCGGACATCGCGCGCCGGGTGTTGACCTCGATGACGACATGGCCGTCGAAGCCGGTCAGGGCGAGCCGTTCCAGCAGCTCGGCGCAGGGCTGGCCGCCGCGGCCGGGCACGAGGTGCTCGTCCTTGGCCGAGCCCTTGCCGTCGGCGAGGTGGACGTGGCCGAGGCGGTCACCCATACGGTCGACCATCTGCAACGCGTCCGAGCGGGCCGTCGCGCTGTGACTGAGGTCGATCGTGAAGTGGCGGTAGTCCTCCTTCGTCACGTCCCAGTCGGGGGCGTACGCGAGCATCTCGCGGTCGCGGTAGCGCCAGGGGTACATGTTTTCGACGGCGAACCGGACGTCCGTCTCGTTCGCCATGCGCCAGATCCCGGTCACGAAGTCACGCGCGTACTGGCGCTGCCAGCGGAACGGCGGGTGTACGACCACGGTGGTCGCCCCGAGCTTCTCCGCCGCCGCCCGGGCGCGCTGGAGCTTGACCCAGGGGTCCGTGGACCAGACCCGCTGCGTGATGAGGAGACAGGGCGCGTGCACCGCCAGGATCGGGATCTGGTGGTAGTCACTGAGTCTGCGCAGCGCCTCTATGTCCTGGCTGACCGGGTCGGTCCACACCATCACCTCGACTCCGTCGTACCCGAGGCGCGCGGCGATCTCGAAGGCCGTCGCCGTGGACTCCGGGTACACGGAGGCCGTGGACAGCGCGACCTTCGCATCCGGGATGCGTACGACTGGCTCCGCCATGCCGACAGGTTACGGGGTGCGGTGGGGCGGGTGCCGTGCGCCCGTTCGCCGTTGTGGGGTTCGCCACGGGCGGGTGCGGGTGGTTTGTGCTCGATCGCCCCGCGACGGAGTCGCTCATGTCACAGCCACGCGCCCCTTTCGAGGCGCTACGCCGACCCCATGTGGTCAAGTCGACGGAGGATCACGCCTTCCCTGAGCGCCCACGGGCAGACCTCCAGGCTCTCCACGCCGAACAGGTCCATCGCGCCCTCTGCCACCAGGGCCCCGGCGAGGAGCTGGCCCGCGCGGCCCTCGGACACCCCGGGCAGTTCCGCGCGCTGGGCAGCCGACATGCCGGCCAGTCGCGGGACCCACGCCTCCAGGGACTCCCGCTTCAGTTCACGCTGGACGTAGAGACCCTCCATCGACCGGGCCGCACCCGCGATACGCGCGAGCTGCTTGAAGGTCTTGGACGTCGCCACGACGTGATCGGGTGCCCCGAAGCGGGTGAACTCGCCCACCGTGCGGGCGATCTGGGCGCGGACGTGGCGGCGCAGGGTCCTTATGGACTCGGGGGCCGGGGGGTCGCCGGGGAGCCAGCCCGCGGTGAGGCGGCCGGCGCCGAGGGGGAGGGAGACGGCCGCGTCCGGCTCCTCGTCCATGCCGTAGGCGATCTCCAGGGAGCCGCCGCCGATGTCCAGGACGAGGAGCTTGCCCGCGGACCAGCCGAACCAGCGGCGGACGGCGAGGAAGGTGAGCCGGGCCTCCTCCGCGCCGGTGAGCACCTGGAGCTCGACACCGGTCTCGGTGTGCACGCGCGCGAGGACGTCATCGGCGTTGCTGGCCTCGCGCACGGCGGAGGTGGCGAACGGGAGGAGGTCCTCGACGCCCTTGTCCTCGGCGGCCTGCAGGCACTCGTGCACGACGGCGATCAGTTTGTCGACGCCCTCGGGGCCGATCGCCCCGCTCTCGTCGAGAAGTTGGGCAAGGCGCAACTCCGCCTTGTGCGAGTGCGCGGGCAGCGGGCGCGCGCCAGGGTGCGCATCCACCACCAGCAGATGCACCGTGTTCGATCCCACGTCGAGGACACCGAGTCTCATGTACGGAACGCTACTGCCAGCTGCGCGGTCCTCCGTATTCCAAGGGGCTGCCGGAGCCGTACGCTGGTCCCGTGCCAAAGACGAAAAGGGCGAAGAACGACAAGTCCGCCACAGATTCTTCGCAGGTGAAGCCACCGAAGTCGGGGAAGATGTCGAAGAAGGACCGGACAGCCGACGAGAAGGGGCTCGACTTCGCGCGCGCGTGGGTGGAGTTTCCTGATCCCGCGGACGACGAGCAGGTCTTCCGCTGCGATCTGACATGGCTGACCTCTCGCTGGAACTGCATCTTCGGCAGCGGCTGCCAGGGCATCCAGGCGGGCCGCGCGGACGACGGGTGCTGCACGCTCGGTGCCCACTTCTCCGACGAGGACGACGAGAAGCGCGTCGCCGAACATGTGGCGAGGCTCACGCCGGACATCTGGCAGCACCGTGACGAGGGCATGGCGCACGGCTGGGTGTCGGAGGACGAGGACGGGGACCGTCAGACCCGCCCGTACAAGGGCTCCTGCATCTTCCAGAACCGCCCCGGGTTCGCGGGCGGCGCGGGCTGCTCGCTGCACATCCTCGCTCTGAAGGAGGGCCGCGAGCCGCTGGAGACCAAGCCGGACGTCTGCTGGCAGCTTCCGGTCCGGCGCACGTACGACTGGATCGACCGGCCCGACGACACGCGCGTGCTCCAGGTGTCGATCGGCGAGTACGACCGCCGGGGCTGGGGTCCGGGCGGCCATGACCTGCACTGGTGGTGCACGTCGGCGACCTCGGCGCACGGCGCGGGCGATCCCGTGTACGTGTCCTACCGGCCTGAGCTGACGGAGCTGATGGGCAAGGCCGGCTACGACCGTCTCGTCGAGCTGTGCGAGGAGCGGCTGGCCTCGCAGCTGCCGCTGCTGGCACCGCATCCCGCCGACCCGGTCGACTGAGGCCATCGGGGCCTACGAGGCGGTAGGGCTCGGGGGGGAGCTGTCGCCGGGCGGTGGCGTCGGGCCGCCCGGGTCGGACGACGCCGAGTCGGTGGGCGTGGGGTCCGGGTCGGAGGACGAGGGCGGGTCGGTCGGGGGCGGGTCCGCGGGTGGCGAACCGGTCGGGTCCGGGTCGGACGGGGGCGGCGGGTCGACGGGGCTGGTGGGGCCGGGGCCCGTCGGGCTCGGTGCGGTGCCGTAGCCCTCGATGGAGACGACGGCGCCGGCCGGTGCGATCGCCACCTGTGCGCTCCAGCGGCCGGACGGCTCGCGCAGATGGTCGACGTACACCTTGATCGTGAACGTGTCGCCCGGGGCGAGAGTTCCCGACGACTTGCTGAGGTAGAGCCAGGACTGGCCGGTGGTCGCGGACCAGTGAACCGGGGCCGAGCCGGTCGCGGTGAGGGTGACGAGCGTGGTGTCGCCGCTGTTGCCGGCGGAGACGCCGAGGTCGCCGGCACGTTGCCGGCCGACGCCCGCGAGGCTGGTGACCTCCACGGAGACGTCGGGTTTCGCGCCCTTGCGGAAGCGGCCGTCGGGCCGGGTGCCGGCGTTCCCGGCGTTCTCGTAGCCGCTGCCGACCGCCTCGCCGTCGAGGCTGTCGGGGCCGTGCGCCTCGCTGGCGCTGGCGGAACGGCCGTCCGCGCCCTCGGCGTCCGGTGCGCCGCGGTAGGCGGCCCACAGGGCCAGCACCGGAGCCGCTACGACGGTGGCGACGACCGTCGTCGTCAGGGCCCGCGCGCGGAGGCGGTGGCGGCGGGCGGCGCGGTCCTTGGGGTCCATCGGGAAGCCGCGCCGGTCGAACCGGGGCACGGCGGCGCCACGCGCGCGTGGGTGTTGCGCCAGCGCCACGTGCAGGGCCGCGCGAGGCGCCTCCAGGACGGGCAGCTCGGCCGGGGTGACCATCGCGCCGGGCCACCTCCCCGGGATCGCGCGCTCGGCGGCACGACGGCAGACCGGACAGTCGTCGACGTGCCGGACGAGTTCCTTGCGCACGGCCGGGCTGAGCACCAGCTGGTGATCACCGGCGAGCCGGGCGACGCTCGGACAACTGCCGGTCTCCACGACGGCGAGGGCCGCACGCGTGCGCTCGACCTCGCAGGCGGCGGAGGCGAGCAGTTCGCGGGCGCCTGCGAGCTCCATGCCGAGCACGGCGGCGACCTCGTGGGCGGCGAGGTGGTGCCGTACGGCCAGCTCGAGCGCCTCGCGCTGCTCAGGGGTGGTGCCTGCGGCCTCCGGCCAGGCGAGCAGGGCGAGTTCGCCGCGGCGCTGCCCCTGGACCTCGTCGGAGACGGGCGCGGCGGGATGCTGTTTCTCGGTGCCGTGTCGGTCCGCCGCGTGGGTGCCCTGACGTTTCTGCTTGGCCTCGGCGAGCTTGCGGAGGCAGACCCAGCGGGCCAGGGCGTACAGCCAGGCACGGCGGTCCCCGGCCGCTTCCGGACCACCGCGCTTCTCGGCGAGCGCGAGCACGTCGCCGAGGGCCTCGGTCGCGGTGTCGTGGTCGCACAGCACGGACAGGCAGTAGGTGAACAGCCCGTCCAGATACGGCTCGTAGCGCACGGGCGACCGCTGCGCCGAGGTGCGCGCCGCGGCACGGTCACGCGCGTCCCGGCGCGCTCGGTGCGCGCCGATGGTACGGGTCGAGGTCTCCGGAGTGCTGCTCATCATCCGTGGACGGTAGGCGGCGGAGAGCAGGGGCTTCCTCCCCCTTGAGCACATTTACTCCGTACGGGTGAAACGATCCCTCAATAGGGGACAGAAACGGTTCGTTCCGTGGCTGGTTCGGGATGGGGTGGCTGGTTCGCGGGGGTTGGTCCTCGGCGGTTTCGCTTGGCGCCGGCCCGGCCATCCCACCGGCAGGTCCGACCGGCGCCCGCATTGTCAGTGCCGCCGGTTACGGTTCGTTCCATGGCCACCCGCACCAAGACCACCAAGGACCGCCCGTCCTACCGCTGCACGGAGTGCGGCTGGCAGACGGCCAAGTGGCTCGGTCGCTGCCCCGAGTGCCAGGCGTGGGGGACGATCGAGGAGTACGGCGCGCCCGCGGTCCGTACGACGACGCCGGGCCGCGTCACCACCTCCGCGGTGCCGATCGGCCAGGTCGACGGCCGCCAGGCCACCGCCCGCTCGTCCGGTGTCCCCGAGCTGGACCGCGTGCTCGGCGGCGGTCTGGTCCCCGGCGCGGTGGTGCTGCTCGCGGGCGAGCCCGGGGTCGGCAAGTCCACGCTTCTCCTGGACGTGGCGGCCAAGTCGGCGAGTGACGAGCACCGCACGCTCTATGTGACCGGGGAGGAGTCGGCCGGCCAGGTCCGGATGCGGGCCGACCGCATCAAGGCCATCCACGACCATCTGTATCTCGCCGCCGAGACCGATCTCGCCGCCGTTCTGGGCCACTTGGACGCCGTCAAGCCCTCCCTCCTCATCCTCGACTCCGTCCAGACCGTCGCCTCCCCCGAGATCGACGGCGCCCCCGGCGGCATGGCGCAGGTCCGTGAGGTCGCCGGCGCCCTGATCCGGGCCTCCAAGGAGCGCGGCATGTCCACCCTCCTGGTGGGCCATGTCACCAAGGACGGCGCGATCGCCGGCCCCCGTCTGCTCGAACACCTCGTGGACGTGGTCCTCAGCTTCGAGGGCGACCGGCACGCGCGCCTCCGTCTCGTCCGGGGCGTCAAGAACCGCTATGGCGCCACCGACGAGGTCGGCTGCTTCGAGCTGCACGACGAGGGCATCACGGGCCTCGCCGACCCAAGCG
The DNA here is from genome assembly GCF_053596855.1 of Streptomyces sp. NPDC001617. NCBI lineage: Bacteria > Bacillati > Actinomycetota > Actinomycetes > Kitasatosporales > Streptomycetaceae > Streptomyces > Streptomyces sp. NPDC001617. The sequence continues at coordinate 46,942 of NZ_JBSFHA010000060.1, read as the reverse complement.
GACTTTTCCTGACACGACGTGACGAACCGGTCCCCGGTACCTGTCTGACGGTCACCCTGGAGGGCCGCCGCCCCCTGGTCGCCGAGGTCCAGGCGCTCACGGTCGACTCACAGATCCCGTCCCCCCGTCGTACGACCTCCGGCCTGGAGACGTCCCGCGTCTCGATGATGCTGGCCGTTCTGGAGCAGCGGGGCCGGATCAGCGCTCTCGGCAAGCGGGACATCTACTCCGCGACGGTCGGCGGGGTGAAGCTGTCGGAGCCCGCCGCCGACCTCGCCATCGCCCTCGCGCTCGCCTCGGCCGCCAGCGACACCCCCCTGCCCAAGAACCTCGTCGCGATCGGCGAGGTGGGCCTCGCGGGCGAGGTCAGACGGGTCACGGGCGTCCAGCGCAGGCTCGCCGAAGCACACCGTCTGGGCTTCACTCACGCGCTCGTGCCGGGCGATCCCGGCAAGATCCCTCCCGGTATGAAGGTCCTGGAAGTCGCCGACATAGGAGACGCTCTCAGGGTCCTTCCGCGCTCGCGTCGCCGAGAGGCCCCACGGGACGAGGAGGACCGCCGGTAGACTTTGCCCTGGTCTCGCCCATCCGTGCGAACAGAATGTGTGACGCGGGGGCGCCCCAGAACCTGCGACCGGAGGAGTGCAGTGGCAGCCAACGACCGGGCAGCAGCTCCCGGAAAGTCCGGCGGGAGTTCCGGCACCGATGGCCTGATGCGCGCCTCTCTGAGCGCCGTGGCTCCCGGTACCGGCCTGCGCGACGGCCTCGAACGCGTACTCCGCGGCAACACCGGCGGACTCATCGTGCTCGGCTTCGACAAGACCGTCGAGTCCATGTGTACCGGCGGTTTCATCCTGGACGTCGAGTTCACGGCGACGCGCCTGCGCGAGCTGTGCAAGCTGGACGGCGGCATCGTCATCTCGTCCGACCTCTCGAAGATCCTCCGCGCGGGCGTCCAGTTCGTCCCGGACGCGACGATCCCCACGGAGGAGACCGGCACCCGCCACCGCACGGCGGACCGTGTCTCCAAGCAGGTCGGCTTCCCGGTGGTCTCGGTCTCCCAGTCGATGCGCCTGATCGCCCTGTACGTGGACGGCCAGCGCCGCGTCCTCGAAGACTCGGCCGCCATCCTCTCCCGCGCCAACCAGGCCCTCGCGACCCTGGAGCGCTACAAGCTCCGCCTGGACGAGGTCGCGGGCACCCTCTCGGCCCTGGAGATCGAGGACCTGGTGACGGTCCGCGATGTCTCCGCGGTCGCGCAGCGCCTGGAGATGGTCCGCCGCATCGCCACCGAAATCGCCGAATACGTGGTCGAACTGGGCACCGACGGCCGTCTTCTCGCCCTCCAGCTGGACGAGTTGATCGCAGGCGTGGAACCCGAACGCGAGCTCGTGGTCCGCGACTACGTCCCCGAGCCCACGGCCAAGCGCTCCCGCACGGTCGACGAGGCCCTCTACGAACTCGACGCCCTCACCCACGCCGAGCTCCTCGAACTCACCACGGTGGCCCGCGCCCTGGGCTATACCGGCTCCCCGGAGGCCCTCGACTCGGCGGTCTCCCCGCGCGGCTTCCGCCTCCTGGCCAAGGTGCCGCGCCTCCCCGGCGCGATCATCGACCGCCTGGTGGAACACTTCGGCGGCCTGCAGAAGCTGCTCGCCGCGAGCGTGGACGACCTGCAGACCGTGGACGGCGTGGGCGAGGCCCGGGCCCGAAGCGTCCGAGAGGGCCTGTCCCGCCTGGCGGAGAGCTCGATCCTGGAGCGCTACGTCTAGGGCCTGTCGCGCACCCCGCTCCCCTAGTCGTTCTCCAACACGAACGACGTCTGCGTCTTGCCGAATCCCGAAGCCGCCAGCTCCACCAGATAGGTCCCGGCCCCGGCCGACCCGGCCGGAGGCGTCGCGCACTCCGGAGCACTCGGCTTCCGGTCCCACTTCACGGTGTAGGTGATGCTGCTCCCCGCCGGCGCCCGGAACAGCAGACTGCCCGCGGTCTTCGGGCAGTCGGCCGAGGACCAGTAGTCGTTCCCACTGTCCGTCGACTCGGAGACCGTCAACACGGCGCTCTTCGGCCCGAGATCGACCTTGCAGTCGCTGCCGGAGGAGTTGGTGGCCGTCACCAGGAGGGCGACGGTGTCAGTGGGCCCGTAGGAGTTGTGCAGGCTCCGCACGCTCAACTTCACAGCACTGGCAGCACAGTTGGGCAACGTGGACCCGGCCGGAACGGCATCCCCCTGCCCGACCCCACCACCGGAGCCACCGGAGCCCCCAGACCCGGAGCCGGACCCACTGCCACCGTCTCCGGTTCCCGAACTCCCCCCGGAATCCGCCCCACCGGCACTTCCACTACTGCCGCCACTGCCCCCACTGCTCGACTCGTCCCGCCCGCCCGGCGCTTGACTGATCGCCGGACCCGAACTCGACGGCCCCGCAGTGATGATGGGCGCGGGAGTCTTGCCGTTGGCCCCGTCGTCCTTCTTGCCGCCGCCCCCGCCCGATGCCACGATCCACGCGATCAGCAGCGCCAGCAGGGCTAGGACAGACAGCAGTACGGCCCTCCGGCGCCAGTAGATGGAGGAGGGAAGCGGCCCGACAGGATTGCGCAGAGATCCCACGGCGCAAACTGTACGAGAGATCGGCGCCTTCGCTTGCCCCACCCGCCGCCAGGACGTCAACTTTTCCGGATCATCATCCCGGAACCACCGGAGGCGCGAGGCGCAACCTCGGCCAAACCGCCGCAGGCACATGGCAGGATCGGAACGCCATGACTGCGCTCACGAACACCCCCCAGACCGGTGCCCCCCACACGGCGCTCCACTCCCCCGTCATCGACTGGTTCGCCGACCACGCCCGCGACCTACCCTGGCGGCGCCCCGAGGCCGGCCCCTGGGGCGTGATGGTCAGCGAGTTCATGCTCCAGCAGACGCCCGTCAGCCGCGTCCTGCCCGTCTACGAGCAGTGGCTCGCCCGCTGGCCCCGCCCCGCCGACCTGGCGAAGGAGGCCCCCGGCGAGGCGGTCCGCGCCTGGGGCCGGCTCGGCTACCCGCGCCGCGCGCTCCGGCTGCACGGCGCCGCGGTCGCCATAACGGAACGGCACGGCGGAGACGTACCCACCGACCACGCCCAGCTCCTCGCCCTGCCCGGCATCGGCGAGTACACGGCCGCGGCGGTCGCCTCCTTCGCCTACGGCCAGCGGCACGCGGTCCTGGACACCAACGTCCGCCGGGTCTTCGCCCGGGCCGTCACCGGCGTCCAGTACCCGCCGAACGCCACCACCGCCGCCGAACGCAAGCTGGCCCGCGCCCTGTTGCCCGAGGACGAGCGCACGGCGTCCCGCTGGGCGGCGGCCTCCATGGAGCTCGGCGCGCTGATCTGCACCGCCAAGAACGAGTCCTGCCACCGCTGCCCCATCGCCGCCCAGTGCGCCTGGCGCCTCGCGGGCAAGCCCGAGCACGACGGCCCGCCGCGCCGCGGCCAGACCTACGCCGGTACGGACCGCCAGGTCCGCGGCAAGCTGCTCGCCGTACTCCGCGAGGCGCACGCCCCCGTCCCGCAGTCGGCCCTCGACCGGGTGTGGCACGAACCGGTGCAGCGGGCACGGGCGCTCGACGGGCTCGTCGCGGACGGTCTCGTAGAGCCGTTGCCCGACGGAATGTATCGACTGCCGTTGAGCTGACCGACCACCAAATCGCCTCATAGAGGCATAAGCAGCCGCACGCCTTTACCCCGTTCCTACGTCCGTTACACAACTGACGGACAGCCGAGTGCCAGCCGAGTGCTGGTTCGGACAGCGCCGTGACAACAGATCCCTAACTTCATTGACGTACCCGGCAGACCCGGGTCGACGGAAGAAGACACCGACGGCGAAAGGGCCGGCCGGGAACGGGGATCAGGAGGCGGTTCACATGGCGCAGGGCGAGGTGCTCGAGTTCGAGGAGTACGTCCGCACCCGGCAGGACGCACTGTTGCGCAGTGCCCGCCGGCTGGTCCCGGACCCGACGGATGCCCAGGACCTCCTCCAGACGGCGCTCGTGCGGACGTACGGCCGTTGGGAGGGCATCGCGGACAAGCGGCTCGCGGACGCCTATCTGCGCCGGGTGATGATAAACACCCGTACCGAGTGGTGGCGGGCCCGCAAGCTGGAGGAAGTCCCCACCGAGCAGCTCCCGGACGCCAGCGTCGACGACTCCACCGAGCAGCACGCGGACCGCGCGCTTCTTATGGACATCATGAAAGTTCTGGCACCGAAGCAGCGCAGCGTGGTCGTGCTGCGACACTGGGAGCAGATGTCCACGGAGGAGACGGCCGCGGCCCTCGGCATGTCGGCCGGCACGGTCAAGAGCACGCTGCACCGGGCGCTCGCCCGGCTCCGCGAGGAGCTGGAGAGCCGCGACCTGGACGCACGGGCTCTGGAGCACGAGGAGCGGGAGCGTTGCGCGGTCTGATCCCCGCGGGGCCCGAGGCGGCCCGGGGGAACCTGCAGGCGGCGTTCACGGCGGTGGCCGTGCTCGCCGCCCTCGGCCTTTTGGTCTCCGGGTGCGCCACCGGCGGCACCGGAGCACGGGACGAGGGCCCGGCCCACGCCGACGCGGTGGCGGGCGCCGCGGCCACGCCCACGCCCGGTCCCTCGCAGACCACCGACCACGTGGACGCGGTCAAGCTCGTCAAGGACGATCCCGCCGTCTCGGCGGAGGTCAAGCGCGACCTGAAGCCGTGTGTGGCCGACGAGTACCCGGTCGACGTGTCGTACGGGGAGCTGACCGGCGGCTCCGACGACGACATCGTGGTGAACGTGCTGACCTGCGGGGACGCGGTGGGAATCGGCTCGTACGTGTATCGCGAGGAGGGCGGTCGGTACGAGAATGTGTTCCAGGCCGAGGAGCCTCCGATCTACGCGGAGATAGACCGCGGCGACCTGGTGGTGACCAAGCAGGTGTACGAGAAGGGTGATCCGGTGTCGAGTCCGTCCGGCGAGATCGTGACGACGTACAGCTGGAGCACCGACCACTTCACCGCGAGGTACCACACGCGCAACGACTACTCCAACGCCGTCGGAGCCACCCCGTCGCCCTCGTCCTGAAGAGAAACAGGTGAACCGATCGGGCCGCTCGGACCGATGTACGGGCGACGGCACCACCACGAGAACTGAGAGCAGCGGGATGGCAGACCAGACCCACGTCCTGTTCGTCGAGGACGACGACGTCATCCGCGAGGCCACCCAGCTCGCCCTGGAGCGGGACGGCTTCGCGGTCACCGCCATGCCCGACGGACTGTCGGGCCTGGAGGCGTTCCGGGCCGACCGCCCCGACATCGCGCTGCTCGACGTCATGGTGCCCGGCCTCGACGGGGTCAGCCTGTGCCGCCGTATCCGCGACGAGTCGACCGTCCCGGTGATCATGCTGTCCGCGCGCGCCGACTCGATCGACGTGGTGCTGGGCCTCGAAGCGGGCGCCGACGACTACGTGACCAAGCCGTTCGACGGCGCCGTCCTCGTCGCACGCATCCGTGCGGTGCTACGGCGCTTCGGCCACGCGAGCGGCGGCGAGAAACCGGACGACGGCGCCGCCGAGATGTCCGGCGGGGTGCTGACCTTCGGTGAGCTGGAGATCGACACCGAGGGCATGGAGGTGCGCCGGGCCGGGCAGCCGGTGGCGCTGACGCCGACCGAGATGCGGCTGCTGCTGGAGTTCTCCTCCGCGCCGGGCACGGTCCTGTCGCGGGACAAGCTGCTGGAGCGCGTGTGGGACTACGGCTGGGGCGGGGACACGCGGGTGGTGGACGTCCATGTGCAGCGGTTGCGTACGAAGATCGGCCAGGACCGGATCGAGACGGTCCGCGGCTTCGGCTACAAGTTGAAGGCCTGAGCGGGGACGTCGGGGACATGCGGGGGATCTTCCGGAACCCGAGCGAGAGTGCGGGGATGCGTACCGGCCTGCGCTGGAAGCTCAGCGCGGCGATCGCGCTGGTCGGCGCGCTGGTGGCGATCGCGCTGAGCCTGGTCGTGCACAACGCGGCCCGGGTCTCGATGCTGGACAACGCGCGCGACCTCGCGGACGAACGCATCAAGGTCGCCCAGCGCAACTACGAGCTGTCCGGCCGCCCGAACTTCCCCAACGTCCAGAAGGACGACCCCGATCTGCCCTCGGCACTGCGGGTGAAGATGGAGGAGGGCCGGCGCGCGACGTACATCACCGACCGGGCGAACGGCGTGCCGGACATCTGGGCCGCCGTACCCGTCAAGGACGGGCATGTGCTGTCGCTGCACTCCGGGTTCACCGACCGCAGCGCGGACATCCTCAAGGACCTCGACCAGGCGCTGGTCATCGGCTCCATCGCGGTCGTCCTCGGCGGCAGCGCGCTGGGCGTGCTGATCGGCGGGCAGCTGTCGCGCCGGCTGCGCAAGGCCGCGGCCGCGGCCAACCAGGTCGCCAAGGGCGAGCCGGACGTCCGGGTGCGGGACGCCATCGGCGGTGTCGTGCGGGACGAGACCGACGACCTGGCGAGTGCGGTGGACGCCATGGCGGACGCCTTGCAGCAGCGCTTGGAGGCCGAGCGCCGGGTCACCGCGGACATCGCGCACGAGCTGCGTACGCCCGTGACGGGGCTGCTCACGGCGGCCGAGCTGCTGCCTCCCGGCCGTCCCACCGAGCTGGTCCTTGACCGGGCGAAGGCCATGCGCACCCTGGTCGAGGACGTCCTGGAAGTGGCCCGGCTGGACGGGGCGTCCGAGCGGGCCGAGCTGCAGGACCTCATGCTCGGCGAGTTCGTCGCCCGGCGGGTGGCGGCGAAGGACCCCGGCGTCGAGGTACGGGTGGTCCACGAGTCGATGGTCACGACCGACCCGCGCCGCCTGGAGCGCGTCCTGTTCAACCTGCTCGCCAATGCGGCCCGGCACGGCAAGCCTCCCATCCAGGTCACCGTCGAGGGCCGCGTCATCCGCGTCCGCGACCACGGGCCCGGCTTCCCGGCCGACCTCCTGGCGGACGGCCCGAGCCGCTTCCGCACCGGCAGCTCCGACCGCTCCGGCCGCGGCCACGGCCTGGGCCTGACGATCGCGGCCGGTCAGGCGCGGGTCCTGGGCGCCCGCCTGACCTTCCGCAACGTCCGCCCGGCCGGCTCCCCCGACCACGTCCCGGCGGAGGGCGCGGTGGCGGTGCTCTGGCTGCCGGAGCACGCGCCGACGAACACGGGGAGCTATCCGATGATGCCGTAGGGCGTCTCAGGTGTCGGCGACCAGCAGCTCCTCTCCCCTCGACGGCAGCACCCCGTCCGTCCGGCCCGCGAAGTACCGCTTCTCGAGGTCGGCCGCCGACACGTGCCGTGCGTCCCGGAAACCGGCCTCGCGGGCCAGGGCGAGGATCTGGGGCGGTCGTTGGAAGCTGAGGAAGGGCGTCCCGGCGGCCCGTGCGCCCCTCATCGCGATCTCCAACTGCGGCCGCTGCTCGGGTTCGACGTCCTCGATCGGCCGCATGAAGGTCGTGACGAACGTCGATCCCGGGGCGAGGCCGGCCACCAGCCGGAAGGTGGCCGTGATCGCCTCCTGGGTGAGGTACATCGTGACACCGGCCGAGGCCACGACGGCGGGCCGCCCGACATCCAGTCCGGCCGCGAGCAACCGGCCCCACCAGTCGCCCTCGAAGTCGACGGGCACGAGCCGCAGCCAGTCGGGGACGCCGTATCCGAGGTCCATGAGCCGCTGCCGCTTCCAGGCCTGTGGCCCCGGCTGGTCGACCTCGAACACCCTGATCCGGGCACCGACCTCGGGCCTGCGCTGGGCGAACGTGTCGAGCCCGGCACCGAGGACGACGTACTGGTCCACCCCGTCCCCGGCCCGCTCCTCCACCTGGTCCTCGACGAACCGCGCCCGGGCCACGATCGACGCCCGGGTCCGCCGGGTGGCGTCGACGTCCATGTCGGGCCGCTCGCGCCACGCGTCCCCCGGGGCGGCGATCCGCAGTCCGACCTCGTCCTCGACGACATGGGGCGGCGCATCGGCATGGAGGTGCAGGGCCCGCCAGAGGGCGACCCTCACGGCCGTGTGATCCGCCGTGACCACGTCCCTCTCGTCGCCGGTCATCCGAAGTCCTTGGAGAAGTCCAGCTCCTCGCTGCGCTCGGTCAGTGAGTACCAGTTGCCGTTGTCGTCGCGGAAGATCGCCTCGATGCCGTACGGCCGCTCCTGCGGCGACTGCAGGAACTCCACGCCCCTCGCCCTGAAGGTCTCGTAGTCCCCCCGGCAGTCATCGGTACGGAACGCTCCCGCGCCCAAGACCCCCTTGCTGACCAGCTTCTTCAGCGCCTCGGCGGACTCGGGGTCGAGGCCCGGGCCGTCGAGGCCCATCAGCGCCAGCTCGACCCCCGCCTGCTCCTTGGCGCCGACAGTGATCCACTTCATGTCGCCCATCGACACCTCGTCGCGCACCTCGAAGTCCAGCTTCTCGGTGAAGAAGGCCTTGGTGCGCTGCTGGTCGAAGGTCCATACGGTGGTGATGCCAAGCCCCAAGATCATGACTCTGCGCTCCCTGCTGTGCCTGGTTCGGCTGCGGTGTGTCCTGTTCGTCACCGTAAGCAGGGCGGCACTCAGGGCGCTTCTTCAGAGTTGCGCTCCTACGGCAGTGCCCGGCGCGGGAAGCCGCCGGCCCACAGCATCGCGTAGCACCCGGGTATGAGGGCGGCGCCCTGTCCGACGTGCTTGGTCCGGTAGTCGCTGGGCGTCAGTCCGGTCCGTGTCCTGAACCGCGCCGAGAACGTCCCGAGGCTGCTGAAGCCGACCAGGTTGCAGATCTCCGTGACGCTCAGGTCGGCGCCGCGGAGCATCTCCTCGGCCCGCTCGATCCGGCGGTGCGTCAGGTACTGCCCGGGTGTCTCGCCGTACGCCTCCTTGAAGGCGCGCAGGAAGTGGTACCGCGAGTAGCCGGCATGCGCGGCCACGGCGTCCAGGTCCAGCCCGGGATCGGCCCAGTCCCGATCCATGGCGTCCTTGGCGAGCCGCAACTGCCGCATCTTGTCCATGTCCCCGATGGTGGCACGGGGGTCTGACAGTGAGGATGTGCGTGGCACCGCCCGGGGCCTGACTCGGGGTCTGACCGGCGCTTTGAAGTGAAAGAGGCTTCGGGATGAGGCTGGTCCGGCAGTTGGTGGTCGTCGCGGCAGTTGGTGGTCGTCTCGGCGGTGAGTGGCCGTCTCGGCCGTGGGCGGTCGTCTCGGCCGTGGGCGGTCGTCTCGGCCGTGGGCGGTCGTCTCGGCCGTGGGCGGTCGTCTCGGCCGTGGGTGTCCCGCGAGGGCGCCCGGGAGGCGACCGGCCTCGGGATCCTCATCCGTATCGCGCTGTTCGGGGCGGTCATCGCGAACATCACCTTCCTCGGGGACTACGAGGTCAGGGGCGACGTGACAGAGGGCACGAACGGCCGGGACGCACATGACGAAGGCCCCCGGGGCGGACACCAACCGGGGGCCTTCAGCTCACTGTCGACTCAGAGGCTCGGCAGCTCAGCGGCTCAGCACGTCAGACCGCCTCGACGACCGGCGCCTGCACCGCAGTCTCCTCCGCCGACCCTTCCGGCTTCGGCCCCGCACCCCGCAGCGCGACCTCCTTCACGAACACCGCCGCCACCAGCGCGACCACGGCCACGACGGACCCCAGCAGGAACGCGGAGTGCGTCCCCGCCGACACCGCGTGCTGGTAGGCCTCCCGCGCCACGGCCGGCAGCTTCTCCAGGCTCTTGGCGTCCAGTTGTGCCGACTGCTCGGTGATCTTCGATCCCAGCGACCCGGCCCGCTCGGCCATGACGTGCTGCACCCGGTTGTTGAACAGCGCACCCATGATGGCGACACCGAAGGAGGAACCCAGCGTCCGGAACAGGGTCGTCGACGAGGACGCGACGCCCATGTCCTTCATCTCGACGCTGTTCTGCGCGACCAGCATGGTGATCTGCATCAGGCAGCCCATGCCGAGACCGACGACCGCCATGAACACACCGGACGTGAACCGCGAGGTCCCGGTGTCCATCGTGGACAGCAGGTACAGCCCGACGATCATCAGGACGCTGCCGACGACCGGGAACACCTTGTACTTGCCGGTGTTCGTGGTCACCCGCCCGGCCACCATCGAGGTCACCAGCATCGCGCCGAGCATCGGCAGAAGCAGCAGCCCGGAGTTGGTCGCGGACGCCCCCTGCACCGACTGCTGGTACAGCGGCAGGAACAGCGTCGCCCCGAACATCACGAACCCGGTGATGAAGCCGATGACCGACATCAGCGTGAAGTTGCGGCTGCGGAAGATGTGCAGCGGCACGACCGGCTCGGCGGCCCTGGTCTGCCAGAAGACGAACCCCACCAGAGAGGCGACACCGATGCCGATGAGCTCCATGATCCGCGCGGACGACCAGGCGTACTCCGTACCGCCCCAGGTGGTGACCAGCACGATCGAGGTGATGCCGACCGTCAGCAGCACGACACCCAGGTAGTCGATCCCGGCCTTGGACCGCTTCTTCGGCAGATGCAGCACCGCACTGATCAGACCCAGCGCGACCACACCGAGCGGCAGGTTGATGTAGAAGGACCAGCGCCAGCCCCAGTTGTCCGTGATGGTGCCGCCGACCAGCGGTCCGCCGATCATCGCGAGCGCCATGACACCGGCCATCATGCCCTGGTACTTGCCCCGCTCCCGCGGGGGAATCAGGTCACCGATGATCGCCATGACGCCGACCATCAGACCACCGGCACCGAGACCCTGCACGGCCCGGAACCCGATCAGCTCGCCCATGTTCTGGGCCATGCCGCTGAGCGCGGAGCCGATCAGGAAGATCACGATCGAGGTCATGAAGGTGGCCTTGCGGCCGTACATGTCACCGAGCTTGCCCCACACCGGGGTCGACGCCGCGGTGGCCAGCGTGTACGCCGTCACCACCCAGGACAGATGCTCCAGTCCGCCGAGCTCGCCCACGATCGTCGGCATCGCGGTGCCCACGATCATGTTGTCGAGCATCGCGAGCATCATGGTGATCATGAGCGCGAGCAGCACGACCCGCACGCTCTTCGGCTGTTTGTCCGGCTTGGTCTCGACTGTCTCTGTGTCCGCCATTGTTCCCACTCCCCTAGGTACCGCGGTTCCTGCGTAGTTCCCCCCGGCCGGCCACTTACTTGCCGCCCGGCTAGCTGACTACACTGGGAAGGTAGACCCGTAACTAGCCGGGCGTCAAGTAAGTTTTCTAGTCGGCCGGCAAGTAAGTTCGCAGGGGGCGTGAGGAGCGCGAGAATGGGCGGCACGATGGACGGCACCAAGCGGCAGCGCCGCGGAAACACTCGCCAGCGCATCCAGGACGTGGCGCTCGAACTCTTCGCCGAGCAGGGCTACGAGAAGACCTCGCTGCGCGAGATCGCGGAGCACCTGGACGTCACCAAGGCCGCGCTGTACTACCACTTCAAGACGAAGGAAGAGATCCTCGTCAGCATCTTCGAGGATCTCTCCCAGCCGGTCGAGGAGCTGATCGCCTGGGGCAGGGACCAGCCGCACACCCTGGAGACGAAGCAGCAGATCATCCGCCGCTACCACGAGCTCCTCGCCGAGGCGGCCCCCCTCTTCCGCTTCATGCAGGAGAACCAGGCCACGGTGAAGGAGCTCCGCATCGGCGAGCTGTTCCGCAATCGCATGATGGGCATGCGCGACATCCTCATCGACCCGGACGCGGACCTGGTCGACCAGGTCCGCTGCGTCAGCGCGGTGTTCACGATGCACGCGGGCATGTTCGCGCTCCACGACCTCCCGGGCACCGACGAGCAGAAGCGCGAGGCGGTCCTGGAGGTCGCGACGGCGCTGGTCACCCAGGCACACGAGGGCACACACGCGCATGTGGAGGCGCCGTAGCGTCCATGGACGGCCAGGGGGTGTCCGCCTAGAGGCTCAGGCCCTGGGCGCGCAGGAAGGCGACGGGGTCTATCGCGGAGCCGTAGTTGGCGGTCGTACGGATCTCGAAGTGCAGGTGCGGGCCGGTGGTGTTGCCGGTGTTCCCGGACAGGGCGATGTGCTGGCCGGTCCTGACCACCTGGCCGACCTTGACGTCGATCCGCGAGAGATGGGCGTACTGCGAGTAGGTCCTGTTGCCGTGCTTGATCACGATCGCGTTCCCGTACGCGGGCCCGTCACCGGCGCCGTTGCCGCCGGCCTTGACCACGGTCCCGCCGTGAGCGGCGACCACCTCGGTGCCGCTGGGCACGGCGAAGTCCTGACCGCTGTGGGTGGACGCCCACATGCTTCCGGCCTGGGCGAACTTCGCGGAGAGCGTGTACTTCTTCACCGGGTGCACCCAGGAGGAGGCCTTCTTGGCGACGGCGACACTGACGGCCCCGGTGGCGGAGGTGTCGGCGGCGGCCGCGACCCCGGCCCCCAGCACGACAGAGGCACCGAGACCGACGGCCAGAACAGCCGCGCGGGTGCGCAGCGAGGACGTACGGGAAGAGCGGGACGGGACACGCACGAACATGCGAAACCTCGGGATGTCGGGGACAGAAAGACCACCCGGCGCACAGACGGCCGCCGGATGGGGCATCCCTTGGTAACCCGCCTCCCGGCCCACCCCAAAACCCAAGATCTACGACGGAAACTAGTAATTCAACCCAAAACACCCAACCGTCTTGACAGGTGATTCCGCGCCAAAAGTCCCTTTTTGTGCCCACCGGGCGATCCGCGGCGATCGACTATCCGCCCTAGTAACCGCCACATCGCCTGTGTGGCATGTCACCGCCCTTCCCCAGAAGAGCTCCACGGAATCCACGGCGCCATGTGATGCACATCTCTGGCGACTTACCGCCCAGTAACCCTACGGTTCCCCTCGCGCCACCCGCGCCCAGCACCATGCACCCGACAACGGCATACGGACGTGAGAGGACCCCCCACCCATGACAGACCGACGCCCCTGGGCGCGCCGCACAACCGTCACCGCACTCGCCGCCTCCGCCCTGGTGGCGCTGGCCACACCCGCCGACGCGGCGACGAGCACCGGGGACGTCGACTACGCGACCTGGCAGAAGGACTGCCAGACGGTGATGGACCAGGCCCTGCCCTATCTCAAGCAGCGCATCGCCGCCGCCGGACCGGGCGAGAAGCAGGCGATCGTCTTCGACATCGACAACACCACCCTGGAGACCGACTTCGGCTTCAGCTACCCGCAGCCGGCCAACAAGCCCGTCCTGAACGTCGCCCGGTACGCCCAGGAGCACGGCGTCTCCCTCTTCTTCGTCACGGCCCGCCCCGGCATCATCTACCTGCCCACCGAGTACAACCTCGAGTACGACGGCTACAAGGTCTCCGGCCTCTACGTCCGCGGCCTCTTCGACCTCTTCAAGGACGTCGCCGACTACAAGACGGCCCAGCGCGTCGACATCGAGAACAAGGGCTACGACATCATCGCCAACATCGGCAACAGCGCCACCGACCTCTCGGGCGGCCACGCCGACCAGACGTTCAAACTGCCGGACTACGACGGCCAGTTGTCGTAGCCACCGGTTAGGCTCCATCCGTCGGTGCGAGTCACGGGGGTGGCGGATGGAGCCCGCGGTACTGGGCAGCAAGCTGGCGTCGAGCCTGGTCGGCCCGCTGGTCAAGAAGCTGTTCGTGGCGGACCAGCCCGGTGCGGGGCTGGTCGAGAAGCCCCTACGGCTGAAGGACCTGGTGTCCTTCCGGGGCGAGAAGCGGACGCTGGGCGAGAAGGACGTACGGAAGCTTGCGGAGCATCTGGTCTGGCAGGCGGTCGAATCGCCCGGCGAACGGCCCTTCCCGGCCCGGGAACAGGCCGCCGTGGCCGACGCCCTGGCCCGCAGGCTGCTCGCGCTCGGCGACCTGGACATGGACGACGTACAGGCCGTGCGACTGGGCAGCGCCGAACTGGCCCGGGAGCTGCGCCGCCGGGCCCCGTCCACCGACGGCCTCTCCTCGGACGCCCGCTTCTTCCTCGACTCGGCGACGGAGTGGGCCTGCCTCCAGATCCTGGAGTTCTTCACCCGCCGCTCCACCTTTGTAGCCCGCAGCCTCGTCGAGCAGGCCCGAGCGCATGCCGAACTGATCGCCAAGGTCGACGAGTTGATCGCTCGTACACCTCGCCCGGACACCCGGGACACCGCCTTCGAGCGCGGCTACCTCGACTACGTCGCCAGAAAACACGGCAAGCTCACGATCTACGGCATCAACCTCACCAACTCCCCGGACCGCTGGCCCCTGGACGCCGCGTACCTCAGCCTGGACGTGATCGGCCGAGGCGAGGAACCGTCCTTCGGCCCACCGTCCGCCGCCCCGGTCTCCGCCCCCGCGGACCATGTCCTGGCCGGCCACGACCGGGTGCTCCTGCGCGGGGTCGCGGGCTCCGGCAAGACCACCCTCATCCAGTGGCTCGCGGTCTCGGCGGCGACCTCCCCCACCGACCGCATGGCCTACCTCACCGGCCGCATCCCCTTCGTCCTCCCCCTGCGCACCCTCACCCGCCACGGCGAACGCCTCCCGGCCCCCGCCGACTTCCTCTCCGCCGTCGGCTGCCCGCTGGCCGGCGCACAGCCGGAGGGCTGGGAGAACCGCGTCCTGTCCACCGGCCGAGGAGTCGTCCTGGTCGACGGCCTCGACGAGGTCCCGGAACCCGAACGCGAACGCGCCCGCACCTGGCTGCGCGACCTCCTGGAGACCTTCCCCGACAACCGCTGGCTGATCACCTCCCGCCCCTCGGCGGTCCGCGAGGACTGGCTCGCCGCGGACGGCTTCGCCGAGCTGGGCCTTTCCTCGATGAGTACGGCGGACGTGGCCTCCTTCATCAGACGCTGGCACCGGGCGGCCGCGACGGGCTCCGCGGACGAGGACACGCTCTTGGCCTCCTACGAGGCCCAACTTCTCGACGCCGTACGCACCAAGCCCGACCTGGGCCGCCTCGCCACCAACCCCCTGATGTGCGGCTTGATCTGCGCCCTGCACCGCGACCGGCGGGGCTATCTCCCCTACGGCCGCAAGGAGTTGTACGACTCCGCTCTGTCGATGCTCCTGGTCCGCCGAGACCGCGAGCGCGACATGACCGGCCCGGAGCTGAGCGAGGAGCCCCAACTGCAGCTGCTGCAGCGGCTCGCCTACTGGCTGATCCGCAACGGCCGTACGGAAATGGACCGGAGCCGCGCGGAGAGCATCATCGACGAGGTCATTCCGGCGATTCCGGCGGCGCAGGTGCTGGGGGATGCGGGGGCGGTGCTGCGGCACTTCCTCATCCGCACGGGGCTGTTGCTGACGCCCACCACGGACACGATCCACTTCGTGCACCGCACCTTCCAGGACTACCTGGGCGCACGGTCCGCCGTGGAGACCGGCGACTTCGGCCTGCTGGCCGAGCACGCCGCCGACGACCAGTGGGCGGATGTGATCCGGATGGCGGTGGCGCAGGGGCGGCCGCGGGAACGGGCAGAGCTGTTGGGGCTGTTGACGGCGTCCTCGGACAAGCGTGCCCATCTGCTGGCGATGGCCTGCCTGGAGCACGCCACGGAACTGGATCCAGCGGTACGCCTCCAGGTCGAGGAACTGGCGAAAGCCTTGCTGCCGCCCCGCACGGCGGAACAGGCGAAGCAGCTGGCGGAAGTCGGGCCCTTGGTCCTGGAGCTGCTGCCGGGCCCGGAGGGGCTGTCGGACGAGGAGGCCGAGGCGGTGACGGCGACGGCGGCACTGGTCGGGACAGACGCGGCAGTGCCGGTGCTGGCGCGGTTCCGGGAGCACACAGCGGATCGGGTTCGGCACAATCTGGCACGCGCATGGGAACGGTTCGACACCAAGGTGTACGCCGATGAAGTCCTGGCCCATGTCGACACTCACGACTACTTCATCTTCCCCACCTCGCCCGAGCAGGTGCGGGCCCTGCCTCGGCTCGGTCATCGCGCGCGGCTGGGCGTGACGGGCGACCATGCCCCCGCAGACGTTCTGAAGGCACTGCCCGGCAGCGTCAAACAGCTCGGTTTCTATGACAATTCACTTCTGAGCGATCTGGGCCATCTAGCCACGCTGCGTTCTCTCCGCCGCCTTCTCCTGGTTCGCTGTCCCGAGGTGAGCGATCTCACACCACTGGCCGAATTGGGCTTGCGCGAGCTTTATCTGAACGAACTCGGGGGAACTTCCGGGCTGGACCGTCTCCACACACTGGAGATCCTCTCCGTCGTCACGCCCCTGCCGAGCAACGGACTGGCCGCCCTGCCCCAGAACGCGCCGCTGACGACCATCGCCCTTAGCGGAGCCCTCCCCGCCAGGGGACTACTCGGCCTGAGCCATTGGCCCATGCTCGACTACCTCGATCTCAGGGAGGGCGTCGGAGACATCAGCCCGCAGGACTGGTCCGAGGTCGCCCATCTCCCTCACCTCACCCACCTCGGAATCGGGGTGGACCTCATCCCGGGCCTCCCCGAAGACCTTCGGTTGCCCACAGTTGAGGTCCTGTACGTGACGAACGTCCGGGATGGCATGGATCTGACGCCCCTCGCCCGCTCGTGCCCCCGCGTCCGCAGGGTCACGCTGTCCTCGGACCTCCCGCCCGCGCCCGTGAGCGCGGCCCCCTATGCGGCTCTGTTCCCCGACGCCGAGGTCACGGTCCCGCCCGCCCGGCCCTACTTCTTCTGAACACGCACGTTCTTCCGAACACGCGAAGAGGCCGGCGCCCAAAGGCACCGGCCCCTTCCTCGGCTCACCCCAGAAGGGCTACGCCTCCTTGCTCAGATTCGGCCCAGCCCCACCGGCCGCCTGCTCGATCGGCGGAACGTCCGGCAGTGCCGACTTCTCCTCGCCACGGAAGGTGAAGGTCTTCGTCTCGCCCTCGCCCTCCGTGTCGACGACCACGATGTGACCCGGACGCAGCTCGCCGAAGAGGATCTTCTCCGAGAGGGTGTCCTCGATCTCGCGCTGGATGGTGCGGCGCAGCGGACGCGCGCCCAGCACGGGGTCGTAACCCTTCTTCGACAGCAGCTCCTTGGCGGACTGGGAGAGCTCGATGCCCATGTCCCGGTCCTTGAGGCGCTCGTCCACCTTGCCGACCATGAGGTCGACGATCGCCAGGATGTCCTGCTGGGTCAGCTGCGGGAAGACGACCACGTCGTCGACGCGGTTGAGGAACTCGGGGCGGAAGTGCTGCTTGAGCTCGTCCGAGACCTTGTTCTTCATGCGCTCGTAGTTGGACTTCGTGTCACCCGAGGCCGCGAAGCCCAGGTTGAAGCCCTTGGAGATGTCCCGGGTGCCGAGGTTGGTCGTCATGATGATGACCGTGTTCTTGAAGTCCACGACCCGGCCCTGGGAGTCGGTCAGACGACCGTCCTCCAGGATCTGCAGAAGGCTGTTGAAGATGTCCGGGTGAGCCTTTTCGACCTCGTCGAAAAGAACCACCGAGAACGGCTTGCGCCGCACCTTCTCGGTCAGCTGGCCGCCCTCTTCGTACCCCACGTATCCGGGGGGCGAACCGAAGAGACGCGAGACCGTGTGCTTCTCGCTGAACTCCGACATGTCGAGGGAGATCAGCGCGTCCTCGTCACCGAAGAGGAACTCGGCGAGCGCCTTGGACAGCTCGGTCTTACCGACACCGGACGGGCCGGCGAAGATGAACGAACCACCGGGACGCTTCGGGTCCTTGAGGCCCGCGCGCGTACGACGGATCGCCTTCGACAGCGCCTTGACGGCGTCCTTCTGGCCGATGACCCGCTTGTGGAGCTCGTCCTCCATGCGCAGCAGCCGCGAGGACTCCTCCTCGGTCAGCTTGAAGACCGGGATGCCGGTGGCGGTCGCGAGGACCTCGGCGATCAGCTCGCCGTCGACCTCGGCGACGACGTCCATGTCGCCGGCCTTCCACTCCTTCTCGCGCTTGGCCTTCGCCGCCAGCAGCTGCTTCTCCTTGTCGCGGAGAGAAGCCGCCTTCTCGAAGTCCTGGGAGTCGATGGCCGACTCCTTGTCGCGACGCACGCCCGCGATCTTCTCGTCGAACTCGCGGAGGTCCGGCGGCGCGGTCATGCGGCGGATGCGCATCCGGGAGCCGGCCTCGTCGATCAGGTCGATCGCCTTGTCCGGGAGGAAGCGGTCCGAGATGTACCGGTCGGCCAGGGTGGCGGCCTGGACCAGCGCCTCGTCCGTGATGGAGACGCGGTGATGCGCCTCGTAGCGGTCGCGCAGGCCCTTGAGGATCTCGATCGTGTGGGGGAGGGAAGGCTCCGCCACCTGGATCGGCTGGAAACGGCGCTCGAGGGCCGCGTCCTTCTCGAGGTGCTTGCGGTACTCGTCCAGCGTGGTCGCACCGATGGTCTGCAGCTCACCACGCGCCAGCATCGGCTTCAGGATCGAAGCCGCGTCGATGGCGCCCTCGGCGGCACCCGCACCGACCAGCGTGTGCAGCTCGTCGATGAACAGGATGATGTCGCCGCGGGTGCGGATCTCCTTGAGGACCTTCTTCAGGCGCTCCTCGAAGTCACCGCGGTAGCGGGAGCCGGCGACCAGCGCGCCGAGGTCGAGGGTGTAGAGGTGCTTGTCCTTGAGGGTCTCGGGCACCTCGCCCTTGACGATGGCCTGGGCGAGGCCCTCGACGACGGCGGTCTTGCCGACGCCGGGCTCACCGATCAGGACCGGGTTGTTCTTGGTACGGCGGGACAGCACCTGCATGACCCGCTCGATCTCCTTCTCGCGCCCGATGACCGGGTCGAGCTTGGACTCACGAGCGGCCTGGGTGAGGTTCCGGCCGAACTGGTCGAGGACCAGGGACGTCGAGGGGGTGCCCTCGGCAGGCCCGCCGGCGGCGGCGGTCTCCTTGCCCTGGTAACCGGAGAGCAGCTGGATGACCTGCTGCCGCACCCGGTTGAGATCAGCGCCCAGCTTGACCAGGACCTGGGCGGCGACGCCCTCGCCCTCACGGATCAGGCCGAGCAGGATGTGCTCCGTGCCGATGTAGTTGTGGCCCAGCTGAAGGGCCTCGCGGAGCGACAGCTCCAGGACCTTCTTGGCACGGGGGGTGAAGGGGATGTGCCCGGACGGGGCCTGCTGGCCCTGGCCGATGATCTCCTCCACCTGCTGGCGGACCGCCTCGAGCGAAATCCCGAGGCTCTCAAGGGCCTTGGCGGCGACACCCTCACCCTCGTGGATCAGGCCCAGGAGGATGTGCTCGGTGCCGATGTAGTTGTGGTTGAGCATCCGGGCTTCTTCCTGAGCCAGGACGACAACCCGCCGCGCGCGGTCGGTGAACCTCTCGAACATCGTTAATCGCTCCTCAGAGCGGTCAGGCAGTGGGGGGAACTTCCCCTCCCTGTCCTTCCGCAGCTTAGTCCCGCAAGCGGGGACCGCTCATTCCAACTGCCGACACCGTCCTTGGCCTCCTGACCCCGAACGCCGACATATGCTCCAACCCGATGGTGCGAGACGATGTTCCCGCAGGCCAGACAGTTACCCCCACCATCAGTACGCCGATGGCGAACGTGAGACGCCCTGTCCTGCGTGTCGCCCCCTCCCACTAGGGATGTCTTACCCGCTGGGACTGACACTCCATGCCGCGCGCACCGGTTCGCTCCGCTATGGGCGAACAACCTTGCGCCTCCCCGCACCCCCGCACGCCCCCATTTCCAGCACTCTGCGCGCTTGCCGGAACACCCAGCGTAACTCGGGGCTTCTTCCGGCGGTTGCACTTGGCATGGTTGGCAGCCACCACCCGGTAACCCTCCCTCCTCTGCCCACGGACCTCACCACGGTTCCTCTCCCGCGCCGCCCGCTCGATCCGGACGACCGGCCCGGCGATCGGCTCCGCCGGTGGTACGAGAACGAACTGTGCTGGCCGACGGTGCCCGAGGAACCACAGGGGCCCCACACGGGAGTACGGCTGCGGGTGGGCGAACGTTTCGACGTCCTGGACGTTCCGGCCGAGGCGGGCCGTGCGGGCCTGCGCCGTCTCGCCCCGCACTCTCCGGTGGCCCTCCAGGGCGAGCGGATGCGGCTGCTGGTGGCGGCGGGCAGCGCGGAGGAGCTGCCGGGGCTGCTGGACTGGCTGGAGTGGGGGGTACTGGCGCTCGATCTGGGCGCGATCGGCGAGGGCGGCGTCATGGACGCGCCGCTGCCCCCTGAGGAGACGGCTCGGGGCCTACGACCGCCGGGCCCGGCCGACGCTCGACCGCTGCCGCTCCCGGACCTCGGGGGCACCCTGCAGGGGGCCGCCGTATGGCTGCGGCCCCCCGAGCCGGGGCGCGAGGTCGAGGCCTCGCTGCCGACACTGTCGGCCGTGGGGGGCGATGGAGGCGCCCCCGATCTCGTACGACTCGTTCACACGGTGGCAACGCAGTGCCACCGGTTGCGGCTGCGGCGCGCGTGCGCCGAGCCAACAGCCTTTCCAAGGGCCGACTTCCCAAGGGCCGGCGATCAGGCGTTGGCCTTCTCGTAGGCCTCGCGGATCGACGCCGGAACACGGCCGCGGTCATTGACCTCGTAACCGTTCTCCTTGGCCCACGCGCGGATCTGTGCGGTGTCCTGGCTGCCGCCGGCAGCGGCACGGACCTTTCCGCGCCCGCCCGAAGCGCGGCCTCCGGTACGACGACCGCCCTTCACGTAAGGCTCGAGAAGGCCACGGAGCTTGTCCGCATTGGCGGTCGTGAGATCGATCTCGTACGTCTTGCCGTCCAACGCGAACGTGACGGTCTCGTCCGCCTCGCCGCCGTCGATGTCGTCGACAAGAAGGACCTGAACCTTCTGTGCCACCGGATTTCCTTTCATCCAAAACTTGAGGGCCGGGGGTCTGCGGCGTCCGCCGTTTCGCCGTCCCCTGTTATATGCAGTACTGCAGTACGTCGGAAAGCAAACCGCTTTTGCGGGAAAAACACAAACCTTCGGAGAGACTCGGAGTGAGACCTGCGCCCGGCCCACGGCCCGGAAACATGCGCGTTTCGGACATAGGGAACCTGGGCACGGGTGAGCGCGGAATACGCCGTGCTGTTCGGTGATCACAGATGCAGAAGCATCCGGCTGTTGCCCAAGGTGTTCGGTTTCACCCGTTCGAGACCGAGGAACTCCGCCACGCCTTCGTCATAGGAACGCAGTAGCTCCGCGTAGACATCGGTGTCGACAGGTGTCTCACCGATCTCGACGAAGCCGTGCTTGCCGAAGAAGTCCACTTCGAAGGTGAGGCAGAAAACGCGACGAACACCCAGCCAGCGCGCGGTGTGCAGCAACTTCTCCAGCAACTGGTGGCCGACACCGGCACCCTTCAGGCCGGGCTTCACCGCGAGAGTGCGCACTTCCGCAAGGTCTTCCCACATCACGTGCAGGGCACCGCAGCCGACGACCTCGGCGTTGTCGTCCCGTTCGGCGACCCAGAACTCCTGGATGTCCTCGTAAAGGGTGACCGTCGCTTTGTCGAGCAGGATGCGTCCACGGACGTACGTGTCAAGGAGACGGCGCACGGCCGGGACATCGCCGGTACGGGCCCGGCGGACGGTGATGGCTTTAGCGCTGACTTCAGGACCTTCGAGGCCTTCAGGGCTCTCTGCTGACATGAGCGGACGCTATCGCCCACCGCCACCGGGCGTGGAACCGGGGTTCTCCTCGCCGCCATCCGGGGGTTCGGGTGTTTCCGGTCCTTGGACGATGCGTACGGCGTCCCGCAGTGCCAGTCGCTGTTCCTCGCTCATCATCCCGAAGAACGCGACGAGAGCGGCGGCGGGGTTGTCGCTCTGGGACCAGGCGTCGTTCATCAGCGCGGCAGCGTACGCGGCCCGTGTGGACACGGCCTCATATCGATAGGCCCGGCCTTCCGCCTCGCGGCGCACCCAGCCCTTCTGATGGAGATTGTCCAAAACGGTCATCACCGTGGTGTAGGCGATGGACCGTTCCTGCTGAAGGTCTTCCAGGACTTCTCGAACGGTCACCGGGCGGTTCCACTTCCACACCCGCGTCATGACCGCGTCTTCGAGTTCTCCCAATGGGCGAGGCACAGCTCAGCACAATAGTGGGAGATCTCGGCATTCGCGTGCCGGACGTGCACTTACACCGGCAAACAGGGACAAAAAGGGCGTACGGCCCGGAAAGGATCAGCCGTACGCCGGTGCGGACGCCGCCGGGGGCGCGCCGCTCAGTCGGTCTTCGCCGCGCCCTGCCGAGCCGCCTCCGCGCGCGCGATGGCGGCGTCGACGGCGGCGTCCTCCTTGGCCTTGTTGGCCCCACCCTGGGTCTTCACGATCACCCTGATCAGACCGATGAAGAACACGGCCATGACGACCGGGGGCACGAGCGCGGAGACATAGTCCATACGTCCAGGGTAGCCACGGGCACAGTCCCGGTCGGCGGCGGGACCGGTCTCAGCCCGCCGCGAGTTGGTGGGGCGGGTTCTGCGCGGGTGGCGGGGTCGGCTTGCGGCGGGGGAAGACCTCGCCCGGGGTGGGGATGGGGCGGGTCGGCTTCGGGGCGGCAGGGGCAGGGGCCGGCTTGGGCGGTGCCGGCTTTTCCGCGGGGCTCTTCTCGGGCTTGCGGGCGGGGTCCTGGTCCGCGTCGCCGGACAGGTCCGTGCTCACACCACTGCCGGTGCGCCCCAGGGCGCCCGAGAGGCCCCCCGGTAGGGCCGTGAGGCGGTTGCGGGAGGCGGGGACGGACGAAGAGGCCGTACGGGCCGTGCCGCGCGCGAGACGGGCGCGTACGTCCTGCTCCGCGAGCACCTGGCAGCGGTCGAGGAGCGCGGCGGCGACCGGGTTGCCACGCAGGGCCCGGAGCGCGGCGAGATCGTCGGGGTCCGGCCGGTAGGCGGCCCCCAGCGCCTCCTCGAGCAGTGCGAGATAGCCGACGGCGGTTCCGGGCAGGGCGGCGCGATAGCGGGCGAGGTCGGCCACCAGGAAGGCACGCAGCCGGGCACCCTCGCGCATCGCCTCGTCTAGGGACTCGGCGAGGCGGAGACACTCCTGGACGTCCTCGGCCGAGGCGGGGCTGGGGTGGAGGGCGAGGGCGAGAGCACGGCGGAGCACACGCAGCTCCTCCACGCCGAACGCCATGCCGCCGCGGGATCCGTAAGGCGTGGGCATGTGGCGACGATACGCGCTAATCAGACAAACTCGACATAGGAGGGCGGGTGTGGCGCAACGGAGCCACCCGGTTGCCCTCACGACGGGGTCCGGAGGCGGAGCCCCCACAGGCGTGCACCCCGTCCGCCCTCACATCCGCGACACGTTCCGCTCGTACACCAACCGCAGCCCGATCAGTGTCAGCCACGGCTCGTGCTCGTCGATCACCGAGGACTCCCCCAGCACCATCGGCGCCAACCCGCCGGTCGCTATCACCGTCACGTCCTCCGGGTCCTCCGCGAGCTCGCGCGCCATCCGGCTCACGACCCCGTCGACCTGCCCGGCGAACCCGTAGATGATGCCGGCCTGCATCGCCTCGACCGTGTTCTTGCCGATCACGCTCCGCGGCCGCACCACCTCGATCTTCCGCAGCTGCGCGCCCCGGACGCCGAGCGCCTCGACGGAGATCTCGATACCCGGGGCGATGACCCCGCCGACGTACTCCCCGCGCGCGGAGACCGCGTCGAACGTCGTCGCCGTACCGAAGTCCACGACGATCGCGGGACCGCCGTAGAGCTCGACCGCGGCGACCGCGTTGATGATCCGGTCCGCGCCGACCTCCTTGGGGTTGTCGGTCAGGATCGGCACACCGGTCTTCACACCCGGCTCGACGAGCACGGCGGGCACGTCCCCGTAGTACCGCCGCGTCACCTCACGCAGCTCGTGCAGCACGGACGGCACGGTCGCGCAGATGGCGATGCCGTCGATGCCGTCGCCCAGCTCGTCACCGAGCAGCGGGTGCATGCCCATCAGGCCCTGCAGCAGGACCGCCAGCTCGTCCGCCGTGCGGCGCGCGTCCGTGGAGATGCGCCAGTGCTCGACGATGTCCTCGCCGTCGAAGAGCCCCAGGACGGTGTGGGTGTTCCCCACGTCGATCGTCAACAGCATGGCCGGTACCTACTCCGCCGCTCGCAGGTCGAGCCCGATGTCCAGGATCGGCGAGGAGTGGGTCAGCGCGCCCACGGCGAGGTAGTCCACCCCGGTGTCCGCGTACGCCTTCGCGTTCTCCAGGGTGAGCCGCCCCGACGCCTCCAGCGCGGCCCGCCCGTGCACGAGGGCCACCGCCTCCTCGCACTCGCCGGGCGTGAAGTTGTCCAGCAGGATCAGGTCGGCACCGGCGTCCACGACCTCGCGCAGCTGGTGCAGGGTGTCCACCTCGACCTCGATCGGCACCTCCGGGAAGGCCTCCCGCACGGCCCTGAAGGCCTGCCCGACCCCGCCCGCGGCGACGACGTGGTTGTCCTTGACGAGCGCCGCGTCCGACAGCGACATCCGGTGGTTGACACCACCGCCGCAGCGAACCGCGTACTTCTCCAGGGAGCGCAGCCCCGGGGTCGTCTTGCGGGTGTCCCGCACACGTGCCTTCGTGCCGTCCAGCACGTCCGCCCACTCGCGCGTGGCGGTCGCGATGCCGGACAGCCGGCACAGCAGGTTGAGCGCGCTGCGCTCGGCGGTGAGCAGGTCACGCGTGCGCGTGGTGACCGACAGCAGCTTCTGCCCGGCCTCCACCCGGTCGCCGTCCTCGACGTGCCGCTCGACCTCGAACTCGTCCTCGCAGACCACGGACAGCACCGCTTCGGCGACCCTGAGCCCCGCCACGACGCCCCCCTCGCGCGCGGTGAAGTCGGCGGTGGCGACGGCGTCCTCGGGGATGGTCGAGACGGTCGTGACGTCCACGCCGCCGTCCAGGTCCTCCTGGATGGCGACGTTGGCGATGTCCTCGACCTCGACGGGGTCGAGTCCGGCGTCGGCCAGGAGCTCGGCGAGCGCGGGGTCGAGCCCGCACTCCATGTGTGCGGCGTCGCCGTCGGCGCCACAGGCGCAGCCGTCGCCGCAGCCGCCGTTCGACGCGAGGGGGAGTTCGGGGGTGCTCACTTCTGTCACTGCTCCTGAGGGCGCTGCTGGGGCTGCCGAGTCTGCCGGGTCGGGGGGAAGTCTGGGGTATCGGTGGTGTGTACGGCGAGTGTGCGGTCCGGATTCAGCCGTACGACGATGTGGCGGCGCCATGCCGCGTCGTCGCGCTCGGCGTGGTCCTCGCGCCAGTGGCAGCCGCGGGTCTCCTCGCGCAGACGGGCGGCGGAGACCAGGACGCGGGCCACGCACAGGAGGTTGGTGGCCTCCCAGGTGTCGACGCCGGGCTCGGCCGTCTTGCCGTTCTCGGCGAGGGCGTCGCGGGCCTCCGTGTGCAGCCGCTGGAGCTGGTCGGCGGCCTTCTCCAGGGAGTCCGCCGAGCGCAGGACGCCCGCGCCGTCGGTCATGATCCGCTGGATCGCGAAGCGGGCCTCCGGAGCGAGGAGCGGGTGGGCCGGTGTCTCGGGGTGCTCGAACGGTTCGGGCACACGCGCGTGGAGGCCGTTCCCGGCGTGGGTCGCCGTGATGTCGGCGGCGATGCGCTCGGCGTAGACCAGGCCTTCGAGGAGCGAGTTGGAGGCGAGCCGGTTGGCGCCGTGCACACCGGTGCAGGCGACCTCGCCGCACGCGTACAGGCCCGGGACGGTCGTGCGGCCCTGGGAGTCGGTGCGCACGCCTCCGGAGGCGTAGTGGGCGGCCGGCGCTATCGGGATGGGCTCGGTGACCGGGTCGATGCCGTTCGCGCGGCAGGCGGCGAGGATCGTCGGGAAGCGGTGCTCCCACATGTCGGCGCCGAAGTGCCGGGCGTCGAGGAACATGTGCTCGGCGTCGTGCTCCTGCATCCGCCGCATGATGCCCTTGGCGACGATGTCCCGGGGCGCGAGCTCGGCGAGCTCGTGCTGCCCGACCATGAAGCGCACGCCGTCGGCGTCGACCAGGTGGGCGCCCTCGCCGCGTACCGCCTCGGAGACGAGCGGCTGCTGGCCCTCGGCGTCCGGGCCGAGGAACAGCACGGTCGGGTGGAACTGCACGAACTCCAGGTCGCTCACCTCGGCGCCCGCGCGCAGGGCGAGCGCGACGCCGTCGCCCGTCGACACGGACGGGTTGGTGGTCGCGGAGAACACCTGGCCCATGCCGCCGGTCGCGAGGACGACCGCGGGGGCGTGCACCGCGCCCACGCCGTCGTGCTGGCCCTCGCCCATCACATGCAGGCTCACGCCCGCCGTACGGCCGTCCGCGTCCGTCAGCAGGTCCAGTACGAGCGCGTTCTCGATCGTGCGCAGCCCCCGCGCGCGGACCGCCTCGACGAGCGCGCGGGAGATCTCCGCACCGGTCGCGTCGCCGCCCGCGTGCGCGATCCGGCGGCGGTGGTGGCCGCCCTCGCGGGCGAGCTCCAGGGCGCCCTCTTCGGACTCGTCGAAGTGCGCGCCGGTCGCGATGAGCCGGCGCACGGCGCCGGGGCCCTCGGTGACGAGGATCCGTACGGCCTCCTCGTCGCACAGGCCCGCGCCGGCCACCAGGGTGTCGTCCAGGTGCTGTTCGGGGGTGTCGCCCTCGCCGAGGGCCGCGGCGATGCCGCCCTGCGCCCAGCGGGTGGAGCCGTCGTCGAGGCGGGCCTTGGTGACGACGACCGTCTTCAGGCCGGCGGCCTCGCAGCGCAGGGCCGCGGTCAGGCCGGCCACTCCGGAGCCGACGACCACCACGTCCGCGGAGATGGCCCAGCCCGGCGTGGGCGCGTGCAGTCGTATGCCTGTGCTGGTCACGAGGCGGCTCCGAAGGTGAGAGGAAGGTTGTCGATCAGCCGGGTCGTCCCGACCCGGGCGGCCACGGCGAGGACGGCCTCGCCGGTGAAGTCGTCCTCGATCTCCGTGAAGTCGGACGGGTCGACGAGGGCCAGGTAGTCGAGCACCAGCGGCGGCGACAGGCGGGTGGCGTCGTCGAGGACCAGGCGGGCGGCGGCGCGGACGGCCGAGGGGGCGCCCGGGATCGCCTTCGCGACGGCGTGCGCGTCGGCGGCCGCGCGGGACTCCCCTATGGCACTGAGGGCTTCGGCGCGCGCCTGTGTGGCGGGCACTTCGCGCGCCCGTGCGCGCAGCGCCTCCTGGGCCGCGTGCCGGTCACGGCCCGCGAACAGCGCGGCGGAGAGCGAGAGCGCCGTGCGCCGCTCCGTCGGCGAGAGGTAGCGGTTGCGGCTGGAGAGCGCGAGCCCGTCCTCCTCGCGCACGGTGGGCACGCCGACGATGTCCATGCCGAAGTTCAGGTCCCGCACCATGCGCCGGATCAGGGCGAGCTGCTGGGCGTCCTTCTGGCCGTAGAGGGCGACGTCGGGGCGGGTGAGGTGCAGCAGCTTGGCGACGACGGTGAGCATGCCGTCGAAGTGGCCGGGGCGCGAGGCGCCCTCCAGACGCTCCCCCATGGGGCCCGCGCTGATGCGGACCTGAGGCTCGCCGCCGGGGTAGACCTCGTCCACGGAGGGTGCGAACACGGCGTCCGCGCCGGACAGCTCGGCGAGCTTGGTGTCGGCGTCCAGGGTGCGCGGATAGCGGTCGAGATCCTCGCCCTCGCCGAACTGCAGGGGGTTCACGAAGACCGTGACGACGACCTCGCCCTCCGGGCCCGCGATCTCGCGCGCGCTGCGGATCAGGGTGGCGTGGCCCTCGTGCAGGGCACCCATGGTCATCACCACGGCACGGCGGCCGGTACGCGTGCGTGCGTGCAGTTCGTCGGCGGTGCGCAGCAGGACGGTGGTCATCGGGCGTCTCCCTCGGCGCCGTCGCTCCCGTCGGCGAGCACCCCGAGGAGGTCCTCGGCCAGCTCCGGCTTGAGCAGCCCGTGGGCGAGCGCCCGGTCGGCGGTCGCGCGGGCCATCGCCAGATACCCGGCGACGGTCTGCGGTGCGTGCCTGCGCAGCTCGGCGACGTGTGCGGCGACCGTACCGGCGTCCCCGCGCGCTACCGGGCCGGTCAGGGCCGCGTCTCCGGAGCGCAGGGCGTTGTCCAGGGCGGCGCCGAGCAGCGGGCCGAGCATCCGGTCGGGCGCCTCGACACCGGCCGCGCGCAGCAGCTCCATGGACTGCGCGACCAGCGTGACCAGATGGTTCGCGCCCAGCGCGAGCGCCGCGTGGTACAGCGGGCGCATCTCCTCGGCGACCCACTCCGGCTCGCCGCCCATCTCGATGACGAGGGCCTCGGCGGCCAGCCGCAGCTCGTCGGGGGCGGTGACCCCGAAGGAGCAGCCGGCCAGGCGCTGGACGTCCACGGGCGTGCCCGTGAAGGTCATCGCGGGGTGCAGGGCCAGCGGCAGCGCGCCCGCGCGCAGGGCGGGGTCCAGGACCTTCGCGCCGTACCGCCCGGACGTGTGCACGAGCAGCTGACCCGGCCGGACGGCCCCGGTCTCCGCGAGCCCTTCCACCAGCCCGGGCAGTGTGTCGTCCGGGACGGTCAGCAGGACCAGGTCGGCACGCTCCAGCACCTCGGCGGGCGGGACGAGCGGCACGTCCGGGAGCAACTGGGCGGCGCGCCTCTTGGAGGCGTCGGAGACCCCGGAGACGGCCACCGGGCGGTGCCCGGCGAGCTGGAGGGACGCGGCGAGTGCGGGGCCCACGCGACCGGCGCCGACGACGCCGACGGTGAGACGCGCGGGGCGGTCCTTGGGGTCTGGCAGTTGGCTTGTACTCACGCGACGGCGGCCTTCCCGTTCCAGTCCGCTCCGGGTACCGGACGATTTCTCGTCATGTTAACGCTATCGGTTCGAGGGGCGTTCGGTCGTCCACAGGCTGTGGGGTTTCGCACACCGTCCGCACACGGGACTGCCCCGTGGAAATCCGGGTGCCCGTACGTCGGGGGGCCAGGCATGATCCGGACCATGAGCGATGCGACGGACGACGCGACGGACCAGGCCGGGCAGACGGACGAGGAGATGTCCGAGGAGGAACGGATCAAGCGCCGCCGTGTGCGGCGCATCAGCGCGTACCGGGGCGCGAAGCGTGCCCTCGCACGCCCCGGCTTCCTGGGCACGCTCCGCGAGCGCCTGGCGCTGCTGGAGGGCGCACAGGACCTGTACGACCTGGACGAGCCCGCCGACATCTACGGCAACGGCATCGTCGAGGCCCTGGAGGAGAAGGTCGCCGGGCTGCTCGGCAAGGAGGCCGCCGCGTTCTTCCCCTCGGGCACGATGGCCCAGCAGGTGGCGCTGCGCTGCTGGGCGGGCCGCACCGGCAACCCGACCGTCGCCCTGCACGCGCTCGCCCATCCCGAGGTGCACGAACGGCACGCCTTCAGCCAGGTCAGCGGCCTGCGCCCGGTCCGTGTGACGAGCGAGCCCCGGCTGCCGACCGCCGACGAAATACGCCACTTCGACGAGCCCTTCGGGGCGCTGATGCTCGAACTGCCCCTCAGGGACGCCGGTTTCGTGCTGCCCTCCTGGGAGGAACTCACCGAGGTGGTGGAGGCGGCGCACGAGCGCGACGCGGTGGTGCACTTCGACGGAGCGCGCCTGTGGGAGTCCACCGTCCACTTCGACCGCCCCCTGGACGAGATCGCCGGCCTGGCGGACAGCGTCTACGTGTCGTTCTACAAGTCCCTCGACGGCTACGGCGGCGCCGCGCTCGCCGGCCCGAAGACGCTGATCGACGAGGCGAGGACCTGGCGGCACCGCTACGGCGGTCAGATCTTCCAGCAGTTCCCGACCGTCCTGTCGGCCCTCGCCGGCCTGGAGCGCGAACTGCCCCGGCTGCCCGAGTACGTACACCACGCGCGCGTGGTCGCCGCCGCGCTGCGTGAGGGGTTCGCCGCGGCCGGGGTGCCGTGGATGCGCGTCCACCCCGAGGTGCCGCACACCAACGAGTTCCAGGTCTGGCTGCCGTACGACCCCGACGTGGTCGCCGAGGCGGCGATCCGGGCGTCCGAGGAGACGGGCACCTCCCTGTTCGCGGACCCCTGGGACGCCAAGGGCCCGGGCCTCGCCGTCACCGAGGTGTACGTACGCGCCGCGGGCCTGGAGTGGACCGCCGACGACGTGAGGGCGGCGGTCGCGGAGTTCGTCGTACGGCTGAACGAAGAGCTCAGCAGCTAGAGCGCGGCCGCAGGGAACTGCCGGCGGTCGCGCCCCTCACGTCGATTGACGGGCGGCGTCGATCCACTGCGGTGTGGTCAGTGGCGGGGTGCACCATGATCACACCGGCTCAGTCGAACCGGATGTGCCGGATGCCGACCCGTGCCTGCCGCAGCCGGGTCCGCAGCGCGCCCTCGTTGTTCGGCCGCAGCGTCAGCCCAGCGAGCACGGCGATGCGGTCGGCCGTCTTCGGGACGGTCGAGTGGTCGGTCCACAGGTGCTCGGCGAACTCGGGCTCCTGCAGCCGCTCCAGACAGTGGTCGAGCTGCTGCACGGCCCAGGTCTCGCGCCCCAGACCGGCGTTCTTTCCGGCGACGTACTGAAGGAGGTGTCCGAAGCCGCGCTCACGCAGCCGCTTCAGGACGGTCTCGCGCTGGGCGAGGAGGGTGAAGTGGCGTACGTCGTGGCCGAGTTCGCGCAGTCGGCCCACGGTCTCCTCGAAGTAACCGGAGTCCGTGACGGTCATGGGCGCGATCACGACCCCGTCGTGCTTGGTGAGGGCGAGGTCGAGGACCTCCACCACGCCCTGCCGCCAGGAGGCCAGGTCCTGGAAGTTCCCGCGCAGTTCGGGCGGCAGCATCCGGCGCAGACCGAAGCCGGCGTGTTCGGGATCGCAGACGACGCTGCCGCGCAGCCGCCGCTGGATCTCGTGCGCGGTCTGTGTCTTGCCGCCCCCGAAAGGGCCGTTGATCCACAGGAGCATGCGCAGACCCTAGTGGGCGGCGATTACGCGGGAGTCACGCGCGTGTGGATCAGCCGTGCCCACCCGCGCGGACCAGCCCGGTCTCGTACGCCAGGACCACCACCTGCACCCGGTCACGCAGCCCCAACTTGGTCAGGATGCGGCCGACATGGGTCTTCACCGTCGCCTCGGACAGCACGAGCCGGGCCGCGATCTCGCCGTTCGACAGTCCCTGCGCCACCAGCACCATGACCTCGCGCTCCCGGTCGGTGAGCCGCTCCAGCTCCTTGTGCTGGGGCTCCTTGCCGGCGCTCGGCAGCATCGGCGCGAACCGGTCCAGGAGCCGGCGCGTGGTCGACGGCGCGACCACCGCGTCGCCGCTGTGCACGGCACGGATGGCGTGCAGGAGCTCGCCCGGCGGCACGTCCTTGAGCATGAAGCCGGAGGCGCCCGCCTTCAGCCCCGAGAAGGCGTACTCGTCGAGGTCGAAGGTGGTCAGGATCAGCACCTTCGGCGGATTGGGCTCCTGGCAGATGCGGCGGGTCGTCTCCACCCCGTCCAGCTTCGGCATACGGACGTCCATCAGGACGACGTCGACCTCGGTGGCACGCAGCACCTGAAGGGCCTCCACGCCGTCCCCGGCCTCCGCGACGACCTCCATGTCCGGCTGTGCGGCGAGCACCATCCGGAATCCGGTGCGCAGCAGCACCTGGTCGTCGACGAGCATCACGCGGATCGTCATCGGAGCCTCTTCCGTCTCTTCCGTTTGCGTCGGCAGGGTCGTTACAAGGGTCGTTACAGGTGTCAACGAGGGACGTGCGTCGGTTCAGTGTGCGGGTTTCAGCGGCAGCAGGGCGCTGATGCGGAATCCGCCGCCCGGGCGCGGGCCCGCGTCCAGGGTGCCGCCGACCATACCGACCCGCTCGCGCATCCCGATCAGGCCGTGCCCCTGGCCGTCGGCGCCGCCCTCCTCGTACAGCTCGTGCGGGGCGCCCTTGCCGTCGTCCTCGACGAGCAGCCCGAGCCCGTCGTCGAAGTACACCAGCCGCACGCTCGCGCCCGTGTTGGGCCCGCCGTGCTTGCGGGTGTTCGTCAGCGCCTCCTGCACGATGCGGTACGCCGTCAGCTCGACGCCGCTGGGCAGCGGGCGCGGGGTGCCCTCGACCTTGAAGTCGACGGGCAGGCCGGAGGTGCGGCACTGCTCGATCAGCTCGTCGATCTGCTCGACGTCGGGCTGCGGGACGTATTCGCCGGCTTCCTTGTGCTCGCCGGTACGGAGCACGCCCAGCAGGCGGCGCATCTCGGCGAGGGCCTGGCGGCCGGTGGAGGAGATGGTCTCCAGGGCCTTCTTCGCCTGGTCGGGAGCGGTGTCGAGGACGTAGGCAGCGCCGTCGGCCTGCACCACCATCACCGACACGTTGTGTGCGACGACGTCGTGCAACTCGCGTGCGATCCGGGCGCGTTCGGCGGCGACCGCGACCTTGGCCTGTGCCTCGCGCTCCTTCTCCAGACGGGCGGCGCGCTCCTCCAGCTGCGCGAAGTACGCGCGCCGGGTGCGGATGGAGTCGCCGAGCACCCAGGCGAGCGCGAACGGCACGGTCAGGAAGATCGCCTTCGCGGCGTTGCCCAGCGCGCTCCCGTCCTGCGGCCAGCGCATCTGAGCCAGCGGCGCCGCGCACAGCCCCATGGCCAGCGCGAGCCGGGAGGCCCATCGGGCGCCCGTCGCGGCCACCGTGTAGACGATCACCAGCATGGCGAAGTCGGCGGCCATCGTCTGGACGTTCAGCACCAGCTGCGTCAGACCGAGCCCGGCCGCCAGCAGCAGCATCTTCTCCGGCATGCGCCGGCGCAGCGCGATCACCAGGCACAGCAGAAACGTGATCGGAACGATCAGCGCCGGTGAGTCGGTGCCCCGGACCGCCGAACTGGCCGTTCCACTCACCAGCGAGATCCCGAACAGGAAGACGGCCCAGAAGGTGTCGACCCCTGTCGGGTTTCTGCGGAGGAAGTCATAGAGGCGCTGCACGTAACCCAGCGTAGGGAAGCGCGATGCGTGCAGGGGTCAACCGGAGGATCGATCCGGGCGGGGTGCGCATACTCCGCAAGGTGGAGAGTGTGTTCTCCCGTGCGCTTAGCCTGGGCCGGTGACGGGAGAGACGACGGGCGGCGACTGGCAGGGCTGGCGGGCGGCGACAGAGACGGCCCTGTACGGACCGCACGGCTTCTACCGCCGCCCCGACGGCCCGGCCGCCCACTTCCGTACGTCCGTACACGCGTCCCCGCTGTTCGCCGGGGCCGTGGCCCGCCTCCTGTGCCGCGTCGACGAGGCCCTGGACCACCCCGCCCGACTCGACTTCGTGGACATGGCGGCGGGGCGGGGGGAGCTGATCACCGGTGTACTGGCCGCGCTGCCCGCCGAGGTGACCGCACGCGTGCGTGCGTACGCCGTCGAACTCGCCGACCGGCCTGCCGACCTGGACGACCGGATCGAGTGGCTGCCGGAGCCGCCGAGCGGCATCACCGGGCTGCTGTTCGCCAACGAATGGCTGGACAACGTGCCCCTGGACATCGCCGAAGTGGACGCCGAGGGCGTGGCCCGCCGGGTGCTCGTACGACGGGACGGTGTCGAGCGGCTCGGGGAGGCGATCGGGGGCGCGGAGGCGGAGTGGGTCGCGCGGTGGTGGCCGGTGGGTGGGCTGGAGGGGCCGGGTGGTGAGAGCCGTACCGAGGGGGTGCGGGCCGAGATCGGGCTGCCCAGGGACGAGGCGTGGGCCGGCTCGGTCTCGGTGCTCGACCGAGGGCTTGCCGTCGCCGTCGACTACGCGCACACCCTGGACGCGCGCCCCCCGTTCGGGACGCTCACCGGCTTCCGCGCGGGGCGTGAGACGGCGCCCGTGCCGGACGGGTCGTGCGATATCACGGCGCACGTCGCGCTGGACGCGTGCGCGGCGCGTTCCACGGCGCTCACCGGCACGAGTGCGCGCCTGTTGCGCCAGCGCGACGCCTTGCAGGCCCTGGGCATCACCGGCGCGCGCCCCCCGCTCGCACTGGCCTCCACACACCCCGCTGCCTACGTACGCGCCCTCGCGAGCGCCGGCGAAGCCGCCGAACTCACCGCCCCCGGCGGCCTCGGCGACTTCGGCTGGCTGCTGCAACCGGTGGGAATTCCGGACGGACTCATCGACTGACCCTCCGCCCTACTTGTCGATGTCCCCCACCACGAAGAACAGCGACCCCAGGATCGCCACCATGTCCGCGACCAGCGTCCCCGGCAGCAGCTCGGCGAGGGCCTGGATGTTGTTGTACGAGGCAGAGCGCAGCTTCAGCCGGTACGGGGTCTTCTCGCCCTTGCTGACGAGGTAGTAGCCGTTGATCCCGAGGGGGTTCTCGGTCCAGGCGTAGGTGTGGCCCTCGGGTGCCTTCAGGACCTTCGGGAGCCGCTGGTTGATCGGCCCGGGCGGCAGCTCGGCGAGCCGGTCGAGGCAGGCGTCGGCGAGGTCGAGGGCGACATGGGTCTGCTCCAGGAGGACCTCGAAGCGGGCCAGGCAGTCGCCCTCCTGCCGGGTGACGACCTTCAGGGTGTCCTGCAGCTCGCCGTAGGCCAGGTACGGCTCGTCGCGGCGCAGGTCGAAGTCGACGCCCGAGGCCCGCGCGATCGGCCCGCTGACGCCATAGGCGTGCACGGCCTCCGGCGCGAGCGCGCCCACGCCCCGCGTGCGGCCCCGGAAGATCTCGTTGCCGAGGACCAGGTCGTCGAACCGGTCCATGCGCGAGCGCACGGCGGCGACGGCGGCACGCGCGCGGGCGGCCCAGCCGGCCGGCAGGTCCTCCTTGAGGCCGCCGACGCGGTTGAACATGTAGTGCATACGGCCGCCGGAGACCTCCTCCATGACGTTCTGGAGGACCTCGCGCTCCCGGAACGCGTAGAAGACCGGCGTGATCCCGCCGAGCTCCAGCGGATAGGAGCCCAGGAACATCAGGTGGTTGAGCACCCGGTTGAGCTCCGCGAGCAGCGTGCGGGTCCACACCGCGCGCGTGGGCACCTCCATGCCGAGCATGCGCTCCACGGCGAGGACCACGCCCAGCTCGTTCGAGAAGGCCGACAGCCAGTCGTGGCGGTTGGCGAGCATGATGATCTGGCGATAGTCGCGCGCCTCGAAGAGCTTCTCCGCGCCGCGGTGCATGTACCCGATCACCGGCTCCGCGCGCGTGATGCGCTCGCCGTCCAGCACCAGGCGCAGCCTGAGTACGCCGTGCGTGGACGGGTGCTGCGGCCCGATGTTGAGCACCATGTCGGTGCTCTCCGCGGCGCCGCCGATACCGACCATGGTCTCCGTCGTAGGAGTCATGGACACAGTCTCTCCTACGTACGCTGGCCGTATGGAAACGGGGAGCCCGCGGGACGCGGGCACGCGGGGGGACGAGACGGCGGAGCCCGTGTGGCGCGGACTGCCGCCCGGACTGTTGCGCATGCGACGCCTGTTGCTGGTGGTGTGGCTGGGCCTGATCGCCCTCGCCCTGGGGCTGCTGCTCGGCCTGCTCGCCGGCCCGGTGTGGGCGGCGTTCGCGCTGCTGCCGCTGGCGCTCATGGCCTGGGGCTGGGTGCTGCTGGGCCGCAACTGGCGGTCCTGGCGGTACGCCGAGCGCGCCGACGACCTGCTGATCAGCCGGGGTGTGCTGTGGCGCGAGGAGACCGTCGTGCCGTACGGGCGCATGCAGCTGGTCGAGGTGACCTCGGGGCCCGTCGAGCGGCACTTCGGGCTGGCCAGCGTGCAGCTGCACACGGCCGCCGCCGCGACCGACGCGACCATCCCTGGCCTGGAACCGGCCGAGGCGGAACGTCTGCGCGACCGGCTCACCGAGCTCGGCGAGGCCCGATCGGCGGGCCTGTGACGACGCCGGGCGTCGACGACGCCGTGCGCGAGAAGGAACCCGTCACCGAGCGGCGGCTGCACCCCGTCACACCCCTCCGGCGGGCGTGGGCGCCGGTCGCCGTGCTCATCGGGTGGGCCGTGCACGACCCGGACCAGGCGCAGCACCAGCTGGCGCGGCTGACGGCCACCACCCTCCTGATCGCGCTCGCCGTGCTCGTCCCGGTCGCCGCCCTGTACGGCTTTCTCAGCTGGTGGTACACGCACTTCGCGGTGACGGACACCGAATTGCGCATCCGTACCGGCCTGTTGTTCCGCCGCACCGCGCACATCCGGCTGGAGCGCCTCCAGGCCGTCGACGTCACCCAGCCGCTCCTCGCGCGCGTGGCGGGCGTCGCCAAGCTCAAACTCGACGTCATAGGCACCGACAAGAAGGACGAGCTCGCCTTCCTGGGGGAGCGCGAGGCGCGTGCGCTGCGCGCGGAACTACTGGCGCGCGCCGCCGGGTTCGCGCCCGAGACGGCGCACGAAGTCGGTGAGGCTCCGGCGCGCGAGCTCCTTCGCACGCCCCCGCTCCACCTTGCGATCTCCCTCGTGCTGACCGGCGCCACCTGGGGCGCCCTCGCCGCCGCCCTCGTCGTACCGCCCGTCCTGTGGTTCGCCACCCACAGCGTGTGGACGGTCCTCGCGACCGGCGTGCCCCTGCTGGGCGCGGCGGGTGCGAGCAGTGTGGGACGGTTCGTCGGCGAGTACGACTGGACGGTGGGCGAGTCGCCGGACGGGCTGCGCATCGACCACGGGCTGCTGGACCGTACGCACGAGACGGTGCCGCCCGGCCGCGTGCAGACCGTGCGGATCGTGGAGCCGTTGCTGTGGCGGCGGCGCGGTTGGGTGCGGGTGGAGCTGGACGTGGCCGGATCGTCCAACTCGGTGCTCGTACCGGTCGCTCCGCGCGAGGTCGCGGAGTCCGTCATCGCGCGCGTGCTGCCCGGGGTGACGGTGCCGTCGGCCGCCTCGCTGTCGCGGCCGCCCCGGCGGGCCGGGCGGTGCGTGCCGGTGTGGTGGCGCGGGTACGGACTCGCCGTCACCGACACGGTGTTCGCCGCCCGGCACGGGCTGCTGCGGCGCCGTCTGTCGCTCGTGCCGCATGCCAAGGTGCAGAGCGTGCGG
Organism: Streptomyces sp. NPDC001617; assembly: GCF_053596855.1. Classification (NCBI taxonomy): domain Bacteria; kingdom Bacillati; phylum Actinomycetota; class Actinomycetes; order Kitasatosporales; family Streptomycetaceae; genus Streptomyces; species Streptomyces sp. NPDC001617. Next base: position 10,197 of record NZ_JBSFHA010000060.1, on the reverse strand, counting down.
CTGGCTCAGGGGCCGTGGGAGCGGCTGTGGCGGGTTGCCGACGTGCATGTGGACACGGGGGCCAACAAGACCGTCACGGCCCGCCTGAGGGACGCTCAGGAGGCGGCGGAGCTGCTGCGGGCGCAGGCGGAGCGCTCGCGGACGGGGCGGCGGGACGCGCTGCCGGACCGGTGGATGGCCTAGGCCCGGCCGTCGATCGGCCCGCCGTCAGGAAACCGCGCTCCGCAGCCCCTGCAGGTCGATCTGTTCCGTCTCGTCGTGGGCCGTCAGGTCGATCACCTGGCCGACACCGCGGGACTCCTCGTCGGCCGGCTTGAACTCCGCCTCGGTCTCGGCCTTGTGAAGGGCGAGGGCCTCCTGGCCGACGACATCGGCGAGGTCCTCGTTCTGCACGGCCTCCAGGTCGGCCGGCGAGGGGTCCTTCTTGGTGCCGAAGAAGTCGAATCCGCCCTCGACGGCCGGACGCCGCACGGGCGCGGCCGGTACGACGGCCACCGCGGTCGGCTCGACGAAGTGCCCGGAGGGCTGCTGGACCGGCTGGGCGGACGGCCCGGACAGGACGGGCAGGTGGGCCGAAGTCGTGGCGGCCGCGCGCTCATGCTCGTCGACCGCCTCGGGCTGCCCCTCCGCCTCGTCCTCCTGCGTCGCGGCCTCCGTGTCACCGGAGCCGGCCTCGGCAAGGGTGCCGACCTCTGCCGCCCCGGCGGCGGGCTCCGCGGCGACGGCGCCGGTCGCGACCGGCTCGGCCGTCACGGCGTCGGAACCGGCCTTCACCCGTACCGGCTCGCCTTTGGAGGGACCGTCACCCTTCGGGGAGTCGCCCTTCGAGGGACCGTCGTCCTCGGGGTCGGTGCCGTCCGCGTCTCGCTCGTTCTCGGCGGCACCCGCGTCCGTCACCTCGGTGTCATCGGTGACGTCGGCGTCGCTCATCACGTCGCCGTCGTCGGTCGAAGAACCGTCACCGTCCTCGTCGAACTTCTTCAGCGCCGCCTTGGCCCGCAGGAACAGCTTGGAGCCCTCCGGGGAGAAGATCGCGGGCAGCTCCGCCTTCTCGTCGGCGCCCTCGGCGGCCGCCTCCGCGGCCTCCACCGAGGCAGCCACAGCCTCGGTCTCCGCCCCGGCGTCCGTCTCCTCGGACTCCGCCGGAACCGGCGGCAACGCGCGCGTCGGCGACCCGGCCTCTATCTCGAGCAGACGGCGGCCCTCCAGGGCGCTCGCGCGCTCGGTCTCCGCTGTCGCGTACCGCCGCAGCAGTGCCGCGTGCTCGTTGCGCAGCCCCGCCAGTTCCGTGCGCTTGGCCCGCAGCCGCTGCTCCAGCTTGGTGCGCAGCTCGCGGGACTCCTCGAGGTCGGTCTCCAACTCGGCGACCCGCTCCTCGTGCCGCCACTCGTCGCTCGCACGCGCGCGCGTGAGGTCGGCCACCTGCTTGCCGGCCTGCGCGTCCCAACGGCGCATCACGGCGGCGCCGACGACCGCCGTCGCGGCGGCGAACGCGGCGACGACACGGAGCACGGCCGGGGAGGAGAACACCCAGGGGCCGAAGGCGCAGACAAGGGAGACGCCGGCTATCGCCGACGGCGGCAGCAGCCTGTGCAGAGGTGGGGAATGGCGGTGACGTCCACGTGGCATGGCCAGAAACTTACCGCGCGTAGGCGACCGTTGGCGCCCCGCCCCGCAAAAACACAGCCATAACGAAACGTTCACAGCGCACCAGGAAATGCGGCCCGCCGAATTCACCGAGTCCATACAAGATCATTAACGATCGCTCAACCGCCCGCTGAGCCACTGCAGCGTCGCCGGAATCTCGCGTCGCCAGGTGTTGAAGTTGTGGCCGCCGCTGTCGAGGATGATCGACGAGATCCTTGTCAGCCGGGTGGCCTGCACACGCTCTATGAACTTCAGCGTGTCCTTGTAGTTGGTTTCCCCGATACGGCTGCTGGTGACGAGCAGTGAAGTGTTCGGCGCCGGCAGGTGCTTGAGGCACCACCAGAGGTTCGTCCGATTGCGCAGCGCCTGCTCACCCTGGAAGAGATCACCCGTCGTGGGGTCGGTCGGCGCCTTGTAGTACGGCGACAGGCCCGCGCCGGCCGCGTACGAAGCGGGATGGTGCATCGCGAGTTTCAGCGCGCAGTAGCCGCCCGTGGAGTCGCCGACGATGCCCCAGCTGCCCGGCTTTTTGCCCACCCTGTAGTGCGCGAGTACGGCGTTCGGCAGATCCTTCGCGAAAAACGTCTCCGTCTGCGGGCCGCCCGGGATGTCCACGCACTCCGTGTCCCGCGGCGGCGCCACCGTCGGCCGCAGCATCACCAGGATCATCGGCTGCATACGGCCGTCCTTGGCGAGGGCCTGCGCGGTGCTCGGATAGTGCAACTTGTCGACGAGCGCCTGGGCGGTGCCCGGATATCCGGTCAGGACGACGGCGGCGGGGAACGTGCGCGTGCGGTACTGCGGCTGGAAGTACTCCGGCGGCAGATACACGTACGCGGGCGTGGCGATGTGGGTCGTACGGCCGACGATGTCGACCTTCTGGACCTCTCCGCCGGTCTGCGGCGGGGCACCGCCCGCGCCACGCACGCGTGCCGTGTCGATGACCTGGAGCGGTCCCCCCGAACCGCCGAGCGCCGTGTGGTTGACGACCACACCCTGGTCCTTCTCCTGGCCGAAGAGGTCCGCCCAGCTGGCGTAGAACCCGAAGGCCTGGTTGGCGGCGAGGCCCACGGACGCGAACAGGGCCAGCTGGGTGCCGAGCAGCAGTCCCACGCGCCCGCCGACGGCGCGCCAGTTCCGCCGCGCCAGACGCGGCCACAGCCACACCGTGCCGACGAACAGCAGCACCGCGAACGCGACTGCCAACATCAGCACTTTGTTGCTCGTAAGACCCATATCCTGCTTCCTGCCTGCGGTTTCCACCCGGCTTCCCCACACCTTCGCAAGGGCTTGTCCGGGACTTTCCTCGGCCTTTGAACCGGCTTTGAGGAGGGTCTGGAACCTTCCTCCTCGAGACACCGTCCTAGAGGGCGCAATGTCGCCGGATGCCCGAATCGGGCCCGGGTTCAAGGTCTCTCGCAGAACAACGGGATGCGATGTCTGTCAGGACAGATGAGGAAATGTCGGGCGGGGTTCCGTCCCGAGCACGCAACGCTCGGCGCGTACTGCGAGGTCCGCGCCCCGAGGTCGTCCCCGTCCTCGTCGCCAGGGCCTGCTACCTGGTGGGCGTTCTGGACGTCGCCGCGGGCGTCTTCCCGCGCTTCAGGCACAGCCGTATGCACACGCTGGCCGAGGTGCTGCCCGGAGCGTTCGGCCCGTTCGCGGCCGCGCTCTCGCTCAGCGCCGGCGTGCTGTTGCTGCTGCTCGCGCACGGCCTGAAGCGGGGCAAGCGGCGCGCGTGGCGAGCCGCGGTCGCGCTGCTGCCGGCGGGCGCCGTGGCGCAGTTCGTGTACCGCCACTCCGTCATCGGAATGGTGATCTCGCTGGCACTGCTGGCACCGCTCCTGCGCCACCGCGACCAGTTCAAGTCACTGCCCGACCCGCGCAGCCGGTGGCGTGCGCTCGCGAACTTCGTCCTCATGGGCGCCGGTTCCCTCGTCCTCGGGTTGATCATCGTCAGCGTCCACCCGAACCGCATGATCGGCGACCCGAGCCTGGCCGATCGCATTACGCACGTGCTGTACGGCCTGTTCGGCTTCGAGGGCCCGGTCGACTACCAGGGCGACACCTCCTGGACCGTCGGCTTCTCGCTGGGCGCCCTGGGCCTGCTCACGGCCGTCACGTCGATCTACCTCGCCTTCCGGCCCGAGCACCCCGCCGCACGCCTCACGCCGGACGACGAGGAACACCTGCGTGCCCTGCTCGAGAAGCACGGCGGACGGGACTCCCTCGGCCACTTCGCGCTGCGCCGCGACAAGGCCGTCGTCTTCTCGCCCAGCGGCAAGGCCGCGGTGACGTACCGCGTGGTGTCCGGCGTGATGCTCGCCAGCGGCGACCCCATCGGCGACGTGGAGGCCTGGCCGGGCGCGATCGAACGCTTCATGGACGAGGCGAAGGCGCACTCCTGGACGCCCGCCGTGATGGGCTGCTCGGAGACGGGCGGCGAGGTGTGGACCCGCGAGACCGGCCTCGACGCCCTGGAACTGGGCGACGAGGCGGTGGTCGACGTAGCGGATTTCTCCCTGGCCGGGCGCGCGATGCGCAACGTGCGCCAGATGGTCAAGCGCATCGAACGCGCCGGTTACGAAACCCGGGTACGACGTGTACGTGACCTCGGGGAGACCGAGCTGGAGCGGATCCGGCAGGCCGCCGAGGACTGGCGCGGCACCGACACCGAGCGCGGCTTCTCCATGGCTCTGGGCCGGATCGGCGACCCCTCCGACGGCGACTGCCTGATCGCCACCGCCCACAAGGCGGACGACCAGCCCGGCGAGTTCGGCGACCTGAAGGCGATCCTGCATTTCGTCCCCTGGGGCACCGACGGCGCCTCCCTGGACCTGATGCGCCGCGACCGCTCGGCCGACCCCGGCATGAACGAACTCCTCATCGTCGCCGCCCTCCAGGCGGCCCCGAAGCTCGGCATCACCCGTGTCTCGCTCAACTTCGCGATGTTCCGCTCGGCACTCGCGCGTGGCGAGAAGATCGGCGCGGGCCCGGTGCTGCGCGCCTGGCGCGGGCTGCTGGTCTTCCTCTCCCGCTGGTTCCAGATCGAGTCCCTGTACAAGTTCAACGCGAAGTTCTGCCCGCGCTGGGAGCCCCGCTTCGTCGTCTACCGCGCCTCCGCGGACCTGCCGCGCATCGGTTTCGCCGCCATGCAGGCGGAGGGCTTCGTCAACCTCGCCCTGCCGCTCCCGCGCTTCCTGCGCCGCCGCCGGTCCGCCCAGCGCGTGTGCACGCACGCCATCGCGGAGCGCGACGTACGCGCGGCGTGACCCACATCGCCGAACACAGGTCCGGACGGAAGCCCCGCCCCTCCAGCCCGGGGGGCTTCCGTCCGGGCCGTGGCGTTTCCCGGCATGGCCCGGGGCCTACGCTGAACGTATGAGCAAGCAGAGCGGACGCGGGCGCGTCACGGGTCTTCCGGAATGGGACCGGTGCGCGGTCATGGGAGTCGTGAACGTCACTCCCGATTCCTTCTCCGACGGCGGCCGCTTCTTCGACACCACGGCCGCCGTCAAACACGGTCTGGAGCTGGTCGCCGAGGGCGCGGACCTGGTCGACGTCGGCGGCGAGTCCACCCGCCCGGGCGCCACGCGCGTGGACGAGGCCGAGGAGCTCAAGCGCGTCATCCCCGTCGTCCGCGGTCTCGCCTCCGAGGGCGTCACCGTCTCCGTCGACACCATGCGCGCCTCCGTCGCCGCCCAGTCCCTCGCCGCCGGCGCCGCCCTCGTCAACGACGTCAGCGGCGGCCTCGCCGACCCGGCGATGATCCCGGCGGTGGCCGAGACGGGCGCCCCCTTCGTCGTCATGCACTGGCGCGGCTTCCTGGAGGGCGGCAACGTCAAGGGCGTGTACGACGACGTCGTCGCCGAGGTCGTCGACGAATTGCACGCGCGCGTGGAGGCCGTCCTCGCCGGCGGCATCGCCCCCGACCGCATCGTCGTCGACCCGGGTCTCGGCTTCTCCAAGGACGCCGAGCACGACCTGGTCCTGCTCGCCCACCTCGACCGCCTGCTCACCCTCGGCCACCCCCTGCTCGTCGCCGCCTCCCGCAAGCGGTTCCTGGGCAGCGTCCTCGCCGGCCCGGAGGGCGCGCCGCCGCCCGCGCGCGAGCGCGACGCCGCCACGGCCGCCGTCTCCGCACTCGCCGCGCACGCCGGCGCATGGGCGGTGCGCGTGCACGAGGTGCGCGCGACACGCGACGCGGTACGGGTCGCACGCGCCGTGGAAGGGGCGCGCACCGCAGGAAACGCGCCGGGCGCCCACACCGCACGCGGAGCGCAAGCCGCAGGTCACACGCCGGGCGCAGACACTCCGAGCCCGGCGCACTCCACACAGCGCGCTCCCGGCGCGGACACCACCCACCCGGCGGGCGCATCAGAGCCCACGCCCGGCGCAGAAGGAGCCCGGTGAGCGCCCCCCACACCGACGTCGAGCAGGTGGAAGCCGCCAACACCGCCTTCTACGAAGCCTTGGAGCGGGGCGACTTCGACGTGCTGTCCTCGCTCTGGCTCACGCCCTCCGACCTGGGCGTCGACGAGGAGTACCACGACCCGGCCGACGTCGGCGTGGTCTCCTGCGTGCACCCCGGCTGGCCGGTGCTCACCGGGCGCGGCGAGGTCCTGCGGTCGTACGCGCTGATCATGGCGAACACCGACTACATCCAGTTCTTCCTCACCGACGTGCACGTCTCCGTGACCGGCGACACCGCGCTTGTCACCTGCACCGAGAACATCCTCAGCGGCGGCCCCGCCCCCGAGGGCGGGGAGGAGCTCGGTCCGCTCGTAGGCCAACTGGTGGTCGCCACGAACGTGTTCCGGCGCACACCCGACGGCTGGAAGATGTGGTCCCACCACGCCTCCCCCGTTCTGGCCGAAAACGACGAGGCCGAGGACGAGGACACCCCCTCCTGACGGGGTAGGCGCCCCTCCGAGGACACCTTCAGGCACTTATCGGCCCCCACTGGGACCAAGAAGTGGTTGGAATCACGGCGGCCCGGGTAGGGGCGGCTACCAACCCGTGAGCCGCCGGGTTCCCCAGGGGAAACACACGATGAAACCTCCTGGCCCCGGCACGGGCCCGCGCCCCCGTGGCCGGGCCCTGTCAGTGCCCGCAGGTAGATTCGTTCGAGGCCGGTGTGCCGCCCGCACACGGCAGGACCGGCTGTTACCGACGATTGCAGGAGTGATTCGCGTGGATCGTGTCGCGCTGCGCGGCCTCAAGGCCCGCGGGCACCACGGGGTGTTCCCCAAGGAGCGCGAGGAGGGTCAGACCTTCATCGTGGACCTCGTCCTCGGCCTGGACACCCGGCCGGCCGCGGCCGACGACGACCTGGCGAAGACCGTGCACTACGGCATCGTGGCGGAGGAGGTCGTGGCCGTCGTCGAGGGCGAGCCCGTCAACCTCATCGAGACGCTCGCCGAGCGCATCGCCCAGGCCTGTCTGAAGCACGACATGGTTCAGGAGGTCGAGGTCTGCGTCCACAAGCCGGACGCACCGATCACGGTCCCCTTCGACGACGTGACCGTCACCATCACCCGGAGCCGAGTATGACCGCGTCCTTCACCGAGGGTCACAGCGACCCGACCGTACAGCCGGTACCCGCCTCCGTGGTGCGGCAGGTGGACGCCGCCGACACCACCCTCCACAACCCGAAACGGGCCGTGATCTCCCTCGGCGCGAACCTCGGCAACCGCCTGGAGACCCTCCAGGGCGCCATCGACGCCCTCGAGGACACCCCGGGCGTCCGCATCAAGGCCGTGTCGCCGGTGTACGAGACGGAGCCGTGGGGCGTCGAGCCCGGCAGCCAGCCCTCGTACTTCAACGCGGTCGTGCTGCTGAAGACCACCCTCCCGCCGTCCTCGCTCCTGGAGCGGGCCCACGCGGTCGAGGAGGCCTTCCACCGTGTACGGGACGAGCGCTGGGGCGCCCGCACCCTCGACGTCGACATCGTGGCGTACGACGGCGTCCTCTCCGACGACCCGCAGCTCACCCTCCCACATCCGCGCGCCCATGAACGCGCGTTCGTCCTCGTCCCCTGGCACGACGTCGACCCCGACGCACAGCTGCCCGGCCGCGGCCCGGTCGCCGACCTGCTCGGCTCCGTCACCCGCCACGGCGTGGAACCGCGCAAGGACCTGGAACTCCACCTGCCCGAGTAGTCGTTAAGGTCAGGACGACAGAGGTCGGGTCGATCACCGTCCGCGGACGGTGGCCGATCGCGGTCCGCGGGACGAGCCCGGGACCCGGGGGAGTTGAAGGGACACCGTGAGAGAGCTGCGCATCAGGGTGCTGGCCGGAGTCTTCGTCGTGGCCGGAGTCCTGTCCTGGGCGGGCGCCCGCCTCTGGAACTCGATCGGGACCCTCCCCAGCGTCCCCCTGGCCGCCCCCATCGTGCTCGCCCTGATCGCGGTGGTCCTCACGGCCACGGCGCTCTCGATCCGCGCCCGCCTCAAGGCCCAGCGCGAGCGCCGCCCCGAGGCCAAGGGCGTCGACCCCCTGATGGCGGCCCGCGCGGTCGTCTTCGGCCAGGCCAGCGCCCTGGTGGCCGCCCTGGTCGCCGGCATGTACGGCGGCGCGGGCGCCTTCCTGCTGGAGCTCCTGGACATCCCGGCCCGCCGTGACCAGGCCATCTACGCCGGCTTCTCGGTCGTCGCGGGCATCGCGGTGATAGCGGCGGCCATCTTCCTGGAGCGCGTCTGCAAGCTCCCGGAGGACGACGAGCACAACAACGGGGCGGCCTCGGCGGCGTAGGGCCGTCAGCGCGCCATGATCAGGCTCATCGCCTCGTTACGGGTGGCGGGGTCACGCAGCTGGCCACGGACGGCCGAGGTTATGGTCTTGGCCCCCGGCTTGCGGACACCTCGCATCGACATGCACATGTGCTCGCACTCGACGACGACGATCACGCCACGCGGCTCCAGTATCGCCATCAGCGAGTCGGCGATCTGTGTGGTGAGTCGTTCCTGTACCTGCGGCCGGCGGGCGTAGACATCCACGAGCCGGGCCAGCTTCGAGAGGCCCGTGATCTTGCCATCGGTGGACGGAATGTAACCGACATGGGCAACTCCGACAAACGGCACGAGGTGATGCTCGCAGGAGCTGAGCACCTCGATGTCCTTCACGAGCACCATCTCGTCGTGACCCAGGTCGAACGTCGTCGTCAGCACGTCCTCGGGCTTCTGCCACAGGCCCGCGAAGATCTCCTTGTACGCCCGCGCCACCCGCGTCGGCGTCTCCCTGAGGCCCTCCCGGTCGGGGTCCTCGCCGACCGCGATCAGCAGTTCGCGGATGGCGTTCTCGGCACGCTTCTCGTCGAACTCGCCGATCTTGCCCTCGCCGTCCAGCGTCACAGGGTCGGTCATCTCGTACCTCGTTCCTCTGGTGTCACATACAGGCATGCATAAATGCCGCGCCCCCCAGGCTAGAACCTGGGGGGCGCGTGCATCCATTCCAGTCTCGATGGCTGGAAGTGACGTCAGCTCTCGGAACGGTCCTCCGGAGCGGGCTCGGCCACCGGGGCGTGCTCCGTCGCCGTCGACTTGACGGTGGAGATCGCCGGGGTCGCGCCGTTGGCGCCGTTCGTCAGTGCGAGCTCCTTCGGGGAGAGCACCGGCGGACGGGTGGACGGCGTACGGCGGGAGGAGCCGGTCCAGGCGGGCCGAGGCGGACGCTTGACGATCGGGGCGAAGATCTCGGCGATCTCCTCCTTGCCCAGCGTCTCCCGCTCCAGCAGCTGCAGGACGAGGTTGTCGAGGACGTCGCGGTTCTCGACCAGGATCTCCCAGGCCTCGTTGTGCGCGTTCTCGATGAGCTTCTTGACTTCCTCGTCCACCAGCGCGGCGACCTCTTCCGAGTAGTCGCGCTGGTGAGACATCTCACGCCCGAGGAACGGCTCGGTGTTGTCGCCGCCGAACTTGATGGCGCCCAGACGCTCGGTCATGCCGTACTGGGTGACCATCGCGCGGGCTGTGGCGGTGGCCTTCTCGATGTCGTTCGCGGCGCCCGTGGTCGGGTCGTGGAAGACCAGTTCCTCGGCCGCGCGACCGCCCAGCATGTACGCCAGCTGGTCGAGCATCTCGTTGCGGGTGGTCGAGTACTTGTCCTCGTCCGGGAGCACCATCGTGTAACCGAGGGCACGGCCGCGCGAAAGAATCGTGATCTTGTGGACCGGGTCGGAGTTCGGGGAAGCCGCCGCGACCAGGGCGTGACCGCCCTCGTGGTACGCGGTGATCTTCTTCTCCTTGTCCGACATGATCCGGGTCCGCTTCTGCGGGCCCGCGACCACGCGGTCGATCGCCTCGTCCAGCATGAAGTTGTCGATCAGCTTCTTGTCGCTGCGGGCGGTGAGCAGCGCGGCCTCATTGAGGACGTTGCTCAGGTCCGCACCGGTGAAGCCAGGGGTACGCCGGGCGACGGCCGCGAGGTCGACGTCCGGGGCGACCGGCTTGCCCTTCTGGTGGACCTTGAGGATCTCCAGACGGCCCTGCAGGTCCGGCGGGCCGTCCCACAGCGTCACGTGCCCGGTGGAGTCGCCGGCGGCGAGCCGGG
>NZ_JBSFHA010000059.1:0-66894 GCF_053596855.1 Streptomyces sp. NPDC001617 | reverse complement strand
TCGGTCACCGCGACGTCGCGCATGTTGTCGCCGAAGCGGGCCAGGCGCAGGGTGCGCGAGGTGTGGCGGCCGACGGCGGCACGGGCCCAGGCGGCGATCCGCCCGATCACACGAGGGTCGGTGGCGTGACCGGCGACGATCTTCCGGTCGACGCCGACGCGGGACTCGATGTGCCCGAACTCCCGGTCGCCGTGGGCCGCTTGGTTGAGGTTCATGAAGTCCATGTCGATGCTGGACCAGGGCAGCGACAGGTTGTACTGGGTGTGCAGGTGCAGCAGGGGCCGGTCCAGGGCGCTGAGTCCGGCGATCCACATCTTGGCGGGTGAGAAGGTGTGCATCCACACGATCACGCCCACGCAGGCGTCGGAGGAGCTTGCCTCCTGGCACAGCCGGCGGATCGCGTCGGCGTCGGTGAGGACCGGTTTCCACACGATTCGAAGCGGGATCGGGTCGGCCGAGTCGAGTCTTTCGGCGATCTGCCGGGCCTGATGGGCGACCTGTTCGAGCACGTCGTCGCCGTAGAGTCCCTGGCTTCCGGTGAGGAACCAGATCTCCTGGCCGGCGGACGGGTTTTCGGGTGTGGGCATGGCGCGTTCCTTTCCAATGGAGCAGCGGGGCAGCGGAGCGTTGTGCGGGCGGAAGGGGCGGGGTCGCTCAGGCGGACGCTTCGGCGCGGATGCGGCGCAGACGGTGCATGACCTCGTTGGCGCCGCGGCCGAAGTAGTCATGCAGGAGCCGGTACTCGGCGTACAGGCGGTCGTAGGCCGCGGCCCGTTCCGGGTCCGGCCGGTACACGCCCCGGTCGGCCTTGCCCATGGACCGGGCGGCGGCCTGGATGTCGGGGTACGCCCCCGCCGCGACCGCTGCGTGCATCGCCGCGCCGAGGGCGGGACCCTGGGTGGAGCCGATGACGCCGAGGGGGCGGCGGGTGACGTCGGCGTAGATCTGCATCAGCAGGGCGTTCTTCGTCAGACCGCCCGCGATGATCAGCTCTTCGACCGGTACGCCGGACGTCTCGAACGCCTCGATGATGGTGCGGGTGCCGAAGGCGGTGGCTTCGAGGAGCGCTCGGTAGACGTCTTCCGGCCGGGTCGACAGCGTCAGGCCCGCCACCATGCCGCTCAGCTCGTGGTCGACCAGCACGGAACGGTTGCCGCTGTGCCAGTCCAGCGCGATCAGCCCGTGCTCGCCCACTTCCTGCCCGGCCGCGAGAGCGGTCAGGTGCTCGTGCGGGTTCCGGCCGAGCGCGGCGGCCTCCTCGGCGTACGACGCCGGGAATCCGGTGCGCACGAACCAGCCGAAGATGTCGCCGACGCCACTCTGCCCGGCCTCGTAGCCCCACAGGCCCGGCAGGATGCCGCCGTCGACGACACCGCACATGCCCGGGACCGTGCCCTGCTGGTCGGAGCTCATCACATGGCAGGTCGACGTGCCCATGATGGCCACCATCTGGCCCGGCTCCACCGCGCCGGCCGCGGGCGCCGTCACATGGGCGTCGACGTTGCCCACACACACCGCGATGCCTTCCGGCAGTCCCGTCCAGGCCGCCGCCTCGGCCGTCAGACGCCCGGCCAGGGCACCCAGCTCACCGATGGGGTGCTCGAGTTTCTCGGTCACGAAGTCGGCGAAGGCGGGGTTCAGAGCCGCGAGGTAGTCCGACGAGGGGTAAGAGCCGTCTTGGAACTGGCCCTTGTACCCGGCGGTGCAGGCGTTGCGGACGTAGGCGCCGCACAACTGCCAGACGATCCAGTCCGCCGCCTCCAGCCACCGCTCGGTCCGGCGGTAGATCTCCGGGTCCTCCTCCAGGACCTGCAGCGCCTTGGCGAACTCCCATTCCGAGGAGATCTTCCCGCCGTACCGGCCCAGCCATGGCTCCTTGCGCTCGTCGGCCAGTGTCGTGATGCGGTCGGCCTGCGCCTGGGCGGCATGGTGCTTCCACAACTTGACGTAGGCGTGCGGACGGCCCGTGTACTCGGGCAGTTCGCACAGCGGCGTGCCGTCCGCGAGCACCGGCAGCACCGTGCAGGCGGTGAAGTCCGTGCCGACGCCGATGACCTGCTCGGCCGCCACACCGGCGGCTGCGAGCGCCGCCGGCACCGCGTGGCGCAGGACGTCGACGTAGTCCGACGGCACCTGCAGGGCCCAGTCCGGGGGCAGTCGGGTGCCGTCCGGCAGCTCCCGGTCGAGGACCGCGTGCCGGTACTCGTGCTCGGCCGTCCCCAGCTCGGCGCCGTCGCGCACCCGGACCACCACGGCCCGGCCGGACAGCGTCCCGAAGTCGACTCCCACGACGCAGGGTTCCAGGTCCCCGGCCGTCTCCTGTCCGGCGTCCATCATCAGCCTCCTCCTTGCGTGTTCGATATATCGACCACTGTTCGACGTTTCGTCGAGGTTAAGATAGCGCCCTCCTGCGTCCGCGTCAGCAGGGGGCGGCCGACGTACTAACTGCGGCTTCGGCCGAAATACCTGGCGCGCGCCCGGTCCAGCAGGATGGCGACGCCGAGGACCGCCCCCTGCACCACCTGCTGGTCGTACGGGCTGACCTTGAGTGCGAGCAGGCCGTTGGTGATGAACTCCAGCAGGATCGCGCCTGCCGCGATGCCGGCGATACGGCCCTCCCCGCCGGAGAGCGACATCCCGCCGACCACCGCGGCGGCGATCGCGGTCAGTTCCCAGCCGGCGCCGACGGAAGGGTCGGCCACGTTCATGCGGCCGATCACCAGGACGCCGACCAGACCGGCGAGGGCGGCGCCGGCGATGTAGGTGGAGGTGATCCGGCGGGCGGTCGGGATGCCGGCGAGCCGGGCGGCCTCCTTGTTGCCGTCGACCGCGTAGATCTGGCGGCCCACATAGGTGCGTTCCAGCACGAACCAGGAGACGGCGGCCGCGCCTACGAAGAACAGTGCGGGGACCGGGACTTCGCCGATGTAGTACTGGCTCAGGGGCGAGCCCACGGCCGGTGAGGCGGTGGGCGCATCGGGGATGACTGGATGGCGGCCTTGTCCGCCGGCTCTGTCGATGGCGTGCCGGGGTCAGGGAGGCGGGCCTGGATGGTCGGTGGTGATCCAGTCGGGGTGCCCTGGCGGGCGAGCGGTCGGCTGTCGCTGAGGGGAAGCCGATCGTGGTGACCGTGGGGGAGGCGGTGCGGTCGGCGCTACGGAGGTGCCTGACCGTGGGTCAGAGCTGGGGGCCTGCGGGTGGGAAGGCGGATCACTTCTCTTGCTTCGCAGCCCAACTGACCTGGGTAGAACGGTCGTTCGGTGTGCGGCGCTCAGGCGTGAGGGCCTTGGTGACCGGGGGTGGTGCGGCGGCCGGATGGCCGGCGATCACGCTAACTGCATGCGGCCCGTGGCGGAGTTCCTTTCTCTGGGCATGCCGGTGGTGCGGGCGGGGCGATGCCGGTCAGTGGCGGGGGCGGGTGGCGGAGGTGCGCACCACGAGACTGGGCGGGATGACGATGTGGGGTGTCTCGCCGGATGCCGGGATTCCGGCGTCGGGATCGCCGACGATCTCGATCAGCGCCCGCAGGGCCCGGCGGCCGAGTTCGTCGAAGTCCTGGCGGACGCTGGTCAGTGACGGGCCGAAGTATTCGGTCTCCGGCATGTCGTCGAAACCGACGACGCTGATGTCCTCGGGTACTCGGTGCCCGGCCTGTTGCAGGGCTCGCAGCAGGCCGAGGGCCATGTGGTCGTTGGCGCAGAACACCGCGGTGACCTCGGGGTCGGCGGCGATCCGTTGACCGAGCTCGAATCCGGTGCCGGCCGTCCAGTCGGTGCCGGTCAGCGGTTCGGTCACCGGAGCGCCCCGCTTTTCCAGGGTGTTGCGCCATCCGGCCTCGCGCTCCTGCGCGTCGAGCCAGGAACGCGGCCCGACCAGGTGGTGCACCGTGCGATGGCCGAGGTCGAGCAGATAGGAGGTGGCGAGTTCGGCACCCGCCTCGTTGTCCACGGCGACCGACGCCAGCGCGGTGTGGGTGCCGCAGCCGACCGCGACCAGGGGCACGTCCGCCGGCGCGTTCGCCAGTGCGCCGACCGCGGCGGTCTGCGGCGCGATGACGATGATCCCCTCGACGCCCTGGGCCCGAAGCCGGTCGACGGCATCCAGGACCGAACGCCGGTCGAGCGTGCCGACGGCGGCCACGGTGACGAAGTACTCGTGTTCTCTGGCCGCCTGCTCGATGCCGTAGAGCATGCAAGCCGGGCCGTACAGCGTGGTGTTGAAGCTGATCACACCCAGGGTGCGGGTGCGGCGGGTCGCCAGGGTGCGGGCGGCGGCGTTGGGGCGGTAGCCGAGTTCACGGACGGCGGCGAGCACACGGTCCCGGGTGGCCGGGCGCACGTTCGGGTGGTCGTTGAGGACCCGTGAGACGGTCTGGTGCGAGACGCCCGCGACCCGGGCCACATCCGCCATCACCGGTGCACGATCCGCTTCCATGCTCCACCTCCTCACGCATCATCGCGTATCCGATCCGGCGCCGTCTCCGAGGGGAGGCGGCGCGCCGTGGGGAATTGTTAGCGCACACATTCTGAGGGGGTTCAAGGCGCCCAAACTGCTCTCGTGCGGAATTCTTAAGGGAGTTGGCAGGCCCCGGAGCCCCACTGACCTGCCCTTCTGCCCTCTCTGGCGCAACGGGAGCGTTGCCGAACGGGCCGCAGGACCAAAGGAGTTCATGACCTTTGTTGCCACACTCTTGACTGTTCAAGAGTGTTGACCGCCTGTTCATCCCGGCGTAAAAAGGCGGAGTTACGAGACCGGTCGATCATCGTCAACCGGGCAAGAACGGTGCAGAACCACGCCCCGGCCCGGCTCCAACAGGAGTGGCCGACAGGCCGAACGCACCCCCGTCCCCCTATGGCTCGGATGAATGGCGGCATCCGCGGCCTCCAATTGTTAGCGCTCACAATTCCGCTGCTGAGTGGGTCGACGTCCCCCTTGCTCCCTGCGCACGCGGCGCCGGGTCAGAGAAGACCGCACGACGGAAGAGGTTCACAGTGATAGCCAGACATCTGAGCAAAGGGCTCCGGCTGAGGGTGGTGGGCGCGGTCCTCGCGCTGCTCGCCGGCGTCCTGGCCGCGGCCATCGGCACCGCGGGCACGGCCCAGGCCGCCAGCTCCCTGCCGTGCGACATCTACGCCGCCGCGGGAACCCCCTGCGCCGCGGCGCACAGCACCACGCGGGCGCTCTACGCCTCGTACAGCGGCTCTCTCTACCAGGTCAAGCGAGCCTCGGACTCCGCCACCACGAACATCGGCGTGCTCAGCGCCGGCGGCTACGCCAACGCCGCGGCGCAGGACTCCTTCTGCTCAGGGACCACCTGCATCATCACCAAGATCTACGACCAGAGCTCGAACCACAACGACCTGACCATCGAGGGCCCGGGCGGCAACGGCGGACAGGACGTCGGCGCCATCGCCAACGCCCTGCCGGTCACGGTCGGCGGCCACGCGGCGTACGGCGTCTTCGTCTCCGCCGGTGTCGGCTACCGCGACAACAGCACCACGGGCATCGCCACCGGCAGTTCCCCCGAAGGGGCGTACATGGTGACCAGCGGCCACCACGTCAACAACCGCTGCTGCTTCGACTACGGAAACGCCGAGACGTCCGGCAACGACACCGGCAACGGCCACATGGACGCGATCAACTTCGGCACCGAGTGCTGGTTCTCGTGCACCGGCTCCGGCCCCTGGGTCGAGGCGGACCTGGAGAACGGTCTGTTCTTCGGCGCGAACGGCGCCTACTCGGGCAACACCGGCATCTCCAGCGAGTACGTCACCGCCATGGAGAAGAACAACGGCACATCGGCCTACGCCATCAAGGGCGGCAACGCCCAGTCGGGTTCGCTGAGCACCTTCTACAACGGGGCCCTGCCCACCACCAGCGGATACAACCCGATGCACAAGGAAGGTGCCATCGTCCTCGGCACCGGCGGTGACAACAGCAACGGGTCCGACGGCTCCTTCTTCGAAGGCGTCATGACCTCCGGCTACCCGTCCGACGCCACCGACAACGCCGTACAGGCCAACGTCACCTCCGTCGCCTACACCACCCCGACCGCGAGCTTCCCCGTCGCCGGCACCGCGTACCGCCTGACCAACACCAACTCCGGCAAGGTCCTGGACGCGGTGAACTGCGGTACGGGCAACGGCACTTCGATCGATCTGTGGTCCTCGCTCGGCAACACCTGCCAGCAGTGGAAGTTCGCCAGCGCCGGCAACGGCCACTACACGATCACCAACGTCAACAGCGGCACGGTCCTGGACGACAAGAACTGCGGGCAGAGCAACGGCACGGCCGTCCAGCTGTGGGCCTCACTCGGCAACACCTGCCAGCAGTGGGACGTCACCAAGGTCGGCAGCCACTACACCATCTCCAACGTCAACACCGGCATGACGCTGGACGTCACGAACTGCGGAACGGCCAACGGCACCGTGGTGCGCCAGTGGCAGCAGCTCGACAACGCCTGCCAGCGGTGGGACATCGCCCCCTGACCGAACGACCGAACGACCGAACGACCGAGTCGCCGACGGCCCGCCGAATCTCCCCACGGCGGGCCGCCGGCCCGTTCTGCCAGGTCCTGTGTGCCGGCCCGAGCAGGCCGTGAGTTCTTCCGGTGCGCGGTGGCTCTGCCGGCGCGGGAGCCCTCGGACAACACCGTGCGGTGAGCGGGTCTTTGGGAGCTTCCCTTCGGCCGAGGGAGGCGCGCCGCAGGCTGTGCCGAAGGCGAGGGGACGGACACATATGCCGTCGGCGCGGCGAAGACCGAGCGGTGGACGGGCCCCGTCCGTGCCGTACGGCATCCAGGCCGCCCCTGCCACCTCGGTTGTATCCTCCCGCACCATTGTGTTGCGCCATGTGCCCCTTTACTGTTCGGCTTTGCCTGAGTCTGTTTGACTCTGATTGCTCAGGCGGTATGGAGGCCGCGGTGCGGGGTAATTGGATCGGTTCAGAAGGCGAGAGACCCGGTCACCACCGGTGGTGGAGGGCGGTCCTCGCGACGGCAGCGACTCTCGCCCTGGCCACGGGCATGACCACGCCCGCCGCGGCGCGGGACGCCGACGGGCAGGCACCCGCCGCCGCGTCCGCCGCAAGTCCGGGGGCGCACACGGTGAGTCTCGACGGATACTCGTTCCTCGTCGACGGCAAGCGCACCTACCTGTGGTCCGGCGAGTTCCACTACTTCCGGCTCCCGAGCCAGGACCTGTGGCGCGACATCTTCCAGAAGATGAAGGCCGCCGGGTTCAACTCCACCTCGCTGTACTTCGACTGGGGATACCACTCGCCGAAGCCGGGCGTGTACGACTTCAGCGGCGTACGTGACGTCGACAAGCTGCTCGACATGGCACAGGAGGCCGGCCTCTACGTCATCGCGCGCCCGGCGCCGTACATCAACGCGGAGGTCGACAGCGGCGGCCTGCCCGGCTGGCTGACCACCAAGGCCGGGAAGAACCGCAGTGACGACCCGCAGTTCCTGAAGTACGCGGACGAGTGGCTGACTCAGATCGACCGGATCATCGCCCGCCACCAGCTGACCAACGGCACCGGGTCGGTCATCGCCTACCAGGTCGAGAACGAGTACTACAACGGCTCGGCCGGCGGCCGCTCCTACATGAAGCACCTGGAGGACAAGGCCCGCGCCGACGGCATCACGGTGCCACTGACCGGCAACAACAACGGCACCTTCAACTCCGGTACCGGTGCCCTGGACGTCGACGGTCCGGACTCCTACCCGCAGGGCTTCGACTGCTCGAACCCCTCGAAGTGGAACGGCGTCCCCGACATCAGCTACGACCACCCGGACGGCAAGCCGCTGTACTCGCCGGAGTTCCAGGGCGGCGCCTTCGACCCCTGGGGCGGGCCGGGTTACGACAAGTGCGCCCAGCTGATCAACGACCAGTTCGCCAACGTGTTCTACAAGCAGAACATAGCCGTCGGCACGACCGCACAGAGCTTCTACATGACCTACGGCGGCACCAACTGGGGCTGGCTGAGCATGCCGCAGAACTACACGTCGTACGACTATGGGGCCGCGATCCGCGAGACCCGCCAGCTCGATCCGAAGTACTACGAGGACAAGTTGATCGGGTACTTCACGCAGTCGGTCGCCCCGCTGACCAAGACCGAGGCGATCAGGGCCACGCCGCCGGACGACTCCGCGGTCGTCGACACCGCCCGGATGAACCCCGACACCAAGACGCAGTTCCATGTCCTGCGGCACGGCAACTCCACGTCCACGGCGGTCGACACGACGCATATCTCGCTGGACTTCAACGCCCAGCCGTCCGCGGACACCACCTACACCTGGGACGACCCCGACTCCGCGCTGCAGTACAGCGGTTCGTGGTCGCACGTGGCCAACACGAGCTACACCGGCGGCGATTACAAACACACCGAGTCGTTCTCCAACAAGGCCGGTGACTCCCTCACCGTCCCCTTCGACGGCACCGCGATCCGCTGGATCGGCTCGAAGACCAACAACCACGGCTACGCCGACGTCTACCTCGACGGCACCAAGGTGTCCACGGTCGACGACTCCGGCGGCGAGAGCCAGGCGGTGATCTTCCAGAAGACAGGCCTGACACCCGGGGCCCACATGCTGAAGATCGTCGTCGCCGGGAGCCACAGCTCGGGATCCACGGACAACTACGTGGCCATCGACGCCATCGACGTGCCCACAGGCGCAGCCGCCGCGGAGCCGACCTACCCGGTCGTGCCCCAGCAGCCGGGCACCTCGATCACGCTCGACGGACGCGACTCACACGTCATCGTGGCCAACTACCCGCTCGGCGACTCGCAGTTGCAGTACTCGACGTCGGAGATCATGACCGACGCGACCATCGGCGACCGGGACGTCGCCGTCCTCTACGGCGACCCGGGCAGCGACGGCGAGACCGTCCTTCGCTACTCCTCCAAGCCCACCGTGACCACCAGCGGCGGCACGGCCACCACCACCTGGGACGCGGCCACCGGCGACCTGCGGCTCAACTACACCCACAAGGGCCTGATCCGCATCAACATCACTGGTGGCGGAAAGCGCCCGCTCCTCCTGCTCGTCGGCGACAAGGCGACGGCGGAGACCTTCTGGCGCCAGGACACGGCGAGCGGCCCGGTGCTCGTGCGCGGCACCCACCTGCTGCGGACGGCGACCAGCCTCAACGACGACCGCACCGTGGCGCTCACCGGTGACAACGCCGACGACAAGAACATCGAGGTGTTCACCTCCGCCGGCCACATCACCTGGAACGGCAGGGCATTGCACACCCAGGCCACGGACATCGGAAGCCTCACCGGCAAGATCCCGGTGGCCGCCCCCGTACACCTGCCGACGCTGACCAACTGGAAGCACGCCCAGGAATCCCCCGAAGCGGCCCCCGGCTTCGACGACTCCAGCTGGCAGGTGGCCGACAAGACGACCACCAACAGCGTCTCCGGCGTCAACTCGCTGCCCGTGCTCTACGCGGACGACTACGGCTTCCACACCGGCAACACGTGGTACCGCGGCCGCTTCCGCGCCGGCGGCAAGGAGACCGGCATCCACCTGGTCTCGGACTCCGGCGGAGATGCGCAGGCCTTCTCCGCCTGGCTCAACGGCACCTTCCTGGGCAGCTCCACCACAGGCAGCGCCGACTTCACCTTCCCGGCCGGCGCGGTCAAGTCCAAGGGCGACAACGTCATCTCCGTGCTCACCGTGAACATGGGGCACGAGGAGGACTACAACTCGACCAACGGCAACAAGACCGCACGCGGCCTGACCAGCGCCTCCCTCACCGGAGCACCCCTGACCTCGGTCACCTGGCGGGTGCAGGGCGTACGAGGCGGCGAGGATCTGCAGGACACGGTGCGCGGTCCGCTCTCCACGGGCGGCCTGTACGGCGAGCGGGCCGGCTGGTCCCTGCCGGGCTACCCGGACGGCAAGTGGGACCGGGTAACCCTGCCGACGACCGACACCCGTCCCGGCGTCTCCTGGTACCGCACCGACGCCAACCTGGACCTGCCGCACGGCCAGGACACCTCGCTGGGGCTGACGTTCACCGACGACCCGTCACGCAAGTACCGCGCCACGATCTTCGTGAACGGCTGGCAGGTCGGCAACTACGTCAACTACCTCGGCCCGCAGCACACCTTCCCCGTCCCCGACGGAATCCTGAACCCGAACGGCCACAACAGCATCGCCATCGCCGTGTGGAACCTCGACGGCAGCACCGGCGGGCTCGGCCAGGTCTCGCTCACCGACTACGGCAGCTATGCCTCGTCCCTGCGCGTCGCGCAGAACGACAGCCCGCGCTACGACCACCGGAAGTACGCGATGCCGAAGCGTCCGGGAGCGGATTTCACCCTGGACGTGCCGGACACCGCTCAGCCGGAACAGGCCTTCACGGCACAGGCAACGGTGCAGGTGCCGAAGGACCGACCGTCCGCCTCCCGACTGACGGCCACGCTCGCCGCGCCCGACGGCTGGAGCGTGAGCGCCACCAGCCCCACCTCCGTCAAGCACCTGAGCCCCGGCGGAACGGCCACCTTCACGTGGAAGGTCCAGCCACCGGCCGGGAACCTGCCATCCGCCTCGGCGCTGACCGCCACGGTGCACTACCTGCAGAACGGACGGCAGGCTGCCAGTGGCGACGAGCGCATCATCGGCGGGATCCCGCCCGCTCCGCCGGCCGGGAAGAGCGCGGTGAGCGACCTGCCGTTCCTGTCGTCCACCAACGGGTGGGGCCCGGTGGAGCGCGACAGCAGCGTCGGCGAGCAGGCGGCCGGCGACGGCCGCGCGATCACTGTCGCCGGCGTCACCTACGCCAAGGGACTGGGCACCAACTCGGTCAGCGACGTCGATCTCTACCTCGCCGGCAACTGCTCTCGACTGACGGCGGACGTCGGCGTGGACGACGAGACAGGCGGCGCCGGAACCGTGACGTTCTCCGTGATCGCCGACGGCAAGACCTTGGTGACCACACCGACCATCCGCGGCAAACAGGCCGCGGTGCCGATCGACGTCGACGTCAGCGGCGCCCAGGTCGTCGACCTGAAGGTGGGTGACGCGGGCGACGGCAACGGCAACGACCACGGCGACTGGGCGACACCGACACTGACCTGCGGCTAGGGCCCGTCTACAAACGGATTCCGCCCGAGCAGCAACGGGGCCGGACAGACCGTCGCCTCTTCATCAGCGGGTCCGGGGTTCGAGTCCCTGACGGCGCGCCATCTGCGAGCTGGGCGTTCTCCCCTCGGGGAGGGCGCCCTTGGGGTCGGACTCCGCCTTGCGGTACTCGTCTCCTGGCTCCGTGAACCCGCCCATGACCATGGCTCGGAAACTCCACGGCGGGCGGTTGGGGTGTGGAGGGCGCCGGCGTCTTGCGGCTCATTGAACCGGCCGGCCCCGTAGTCGAGTCGTTTCGCGGTCTCGACAAGCGGCGCCAAGGGGTCTCGCTCCGCGTGCCGCCCTCCGAACCATTGACTGCAGCCCTTCCAGGCACTGAGGCGGCAAAGCCATCTCTCGATGGCGAGGACCGCAGGCTCTGCCCTGGCAGGGGCCGGGGCACGCTGATGCCCCGGCAGGTCGCGCCACAAACTCGCCATGGAGCGTCACTCCTTCCGCCACACTCCCGTCGCCGCGGAACTGGTCCCTCTGCAGGCGCCGGGACACTCGCCACGCTCATCAATTCCGCCTCACGGCCGACCGCCGCCCGGGGCACAGCAGCCGTCTACCCCGCACCGGCCGCGCAGCCCAGCTCCCGCAGCCGTCAGGGCTGACCCACCCATAGCCAGGACCGACGCTCAGCCGGACCGATCGGCACCGGGCGCCGCCACGGCCGCGCGTTTCCATCGGCCCATGTCTGTCTTGGAGTTCACGGTCACCTGACGCCCGATCACGGGCGGGGCGGTGAGAGTCGTCCACTGCGGATCTGGCCAGCCCGGCAGTGTCCGCCCCCTGGCCAGCCATTCGACGACCAGGGCGGCGTAGATCGGCGGGTTCATCCTGTGCAGACCAGCGAGGCCGACGTATGCCTCGGGGCACTCCTCATGGCCCAAGAGACGCCCCGTCGTGGTGGAGGTGCTGTTCATGCCGCTGCAACGCGACGGGGCACGCCGGTGGTACGCCTACGGTCGCCGATGCACCCCGTTCGAGTGAGCGCGCCTCCCTCGATCAGGGCCATGTACGTGTCGGACAAGACGCGGAGTGGCAGTCGCCCTCGCGCTGCCAGCACCGCCCGACCTCGTGCGGGCGGCTCGTGACTTCGCCATTTGAGGGCTGCCGGCGAGTGCTGCTCCAGCAGGCTCCGGACGATGCTGCCTGAACCTACTGTCCTCACGGCTGAGTAGTTTTCCGACAGCTTGCGCTTCACCGACAACCAGATGCCGGGGTGCCGGGGTGCTGGCTCCCCCTCGCATCCTGTTTTCCGTCCGCCGCCCTGGGTATGGATCGCGACGTCAATAAGATCATCGGGCTCTACGGGTTCAACCTGAGCGGCGGGAGCGCCCAACCGGCCGCTCCAGGAGGGGGGTTCGGTGGAGCAGGAGGCCGTGACCCTTCAGTGGGATCGGGCGCACTCACAGATCGGGCAGTACATGTCCCGGCCTGATGCGACGCTCCCAGGAACCCTCGCGGTGCGTGCCCGATCGACACCCGACCACCCGGCGTTCCGCTTCCTCCCGGAAGGGACGAGCGACCGCGTCGAATCGTGGACCTATCAGGATCTGAAGCGACACTCCGACGCCGTGGCGGCGCGGTTGAGGTCCGGGGGACACAGCGGCGACCGCGTGGTGCTGGCCGGCCGGCCCGGACTGCCGTTCGTGGCGGGGCTGATGGGCATACTCCAGGCCGGCGCGACGGCCGTCCCCGCCTATCCGCCGACCAACCGGCGGGCCCTGACCCGACTGCGTTCGATCCTGGCCGACTGCGCGCCCGGGGCGATCCTGGCCGACTCCCGCCATGAGCGGCGGTTCGCGGCGATGGCGGCCGACGGGGAGATGCTGCCGCCGCTGATCCCGCTGGACGCCGAACCTCCCGCGAAACCCCCCGCCGCGCGTGCCTCGACGGCGAACGACGATCCGGTACGGCCGACCGGCACAGCGCTGATCCAGTACTCGTCCGGCTCCACGGGCGACCCGAAAGGCGTGGAACTGACCCACGCCAACCTGATGAGCAACTGCCACGCCATCGGCCGGCTCATCGGCACGGAGGACGATCGCGTCGGGTTGAGCTGGTTACCGCCGTATCACGACATGGGGCTCATCGGGACCATCATGCTGGCGCTGCACGGCGGTTGGCCATTGCTGATGATGACGCCGGAGCACTTCGTCCAGCAGCCGGCCCGCTGGCTCCGGGCGATCACCGACCACCGGGTGACCATCACCGTCGCCCCGAACTTCGCCTTCCAGCTCTGCGCCGACACCGTGGAGGAAGAGGATCTGACCGGCGTCGACCTGTCGTCACTCCGGCACGTCTTCTGCGGGTCCGAGCCGGTCGTACTCGACACCCTGAACGCCTTCCGGGAACGCTTCGAGCCGCGGGGCTACCGGGAGAAGACACTGATCCCGTGTTACGGACTCGCCGAGGCCACGCTGCTCGTGACGGCCAAGGCGCCCGGGACGGCCGTCAGTGTCGCGTGGGCGGACCCGCGGGAGCTGTCGCGCGGCCGGGTGGTGGGCGGGGCGGGCGACGCGGTGCCCCTCGTCGGTTGCGGGGTCCCGGGGGAGGGCTATGAGCTGCTGGTCGTCGATGCGGACTCCGGCCGAGTGCTGGCCGACGGCGAGGTCGGGGAGATCTGGGTACGTGGGCCGGGTGTCGCCGCCGGCTATCACCGCAAACCCGGGCCCTCCGGCAGGGTGTTCGGCGCGAGGCCCGCTGACCGCGCCGGTCCCGACAGGTATCTGCGGACCGGTGACCTCGGTTGTCTGCGTGACGGCGAACTGTTCGTCACCGGCCGGATGAGCGGTCTGCTCGTGGTGGCCGGCCGGAACCTCTACCCGCAGGACATCGAGCGCACGGTCGACCGCGCCCACCCGTCCGTGCACCGGTCGGTCGCCTTCGCCGTCCCGGGTTCGCCCGAGGAACAGGTCATGGTCGTCGCCGAGGTCCGCGACAGCCGCCGGACCCGGGCCGAACTCGACGCCTTACGCGGCAGTCTGCTGGCGTCGGTGGCCGCCGACCACGGCGTCCGCCCGGCCGACGTGCACCTCGTTCGGGTCGGCACCATCCCGATGACGACCAGCGGGAAGCTCCGCCGGGCGGCCGCGCGGGCGGCGTTTCTGGAGCGCACCTTGGGCCGGGCTCTCGTGCCCTCCGACCTCTCCGGGGAGCCGGGCCATGAACACTGAAGCCGACGCCGCTCAGGCCGGTGCCGCTCAGGCCAGTGCCGCTGAAGCAAACGCCTCTGGAGCCGGCGCCACTGAAGCCGACGCCTCTGGAGCCAGTGCGGCTGAAGCCATTTCCGCGCCACCGAGGGATCGCTCCGCGCTCGTGCTCGCCTGCGCCACGGTCGGCGGATCCACGGTCGGTTTCGCGGCAGCGATCGTCTTCACCGTCCACCACGGCTGGTCCTGGCTGCACTTCGGCCTGTTCGTGGGCATGTACCTCGTCACCTCACTGGGTGTCGAGGGCGGGCTGCACCGGTTCTTCTCCCACCGCTCGTTCTCCGCCGGCCCGGTGCTGACGTTCCTGTGGGGCGTCGCGGGCAGTATGGCGGCACAGGGGCCGATCCTGTTCTGGGTGTCGGTGCACCGCAAGCACCATGCCTTCGCCGACCGGGACGGCGATCCGCACTCACCGCGCCCGCGGGGTCAGGGGCGGTTGGGGGTCCTGCGCGGGCTGTGGCACGGCCATGTCGGCTGGCTGTTCACCGTACGGCGGGAGGGCTGGGCCAAGTTCGTCCCGGACCTCCTGCGCAACCGCCATGTCCACACGGTCGACCGCTACTACGTCTGGTGGATCGCCCTCGGGCTGGCCCTGCCGGCGGCGGTGGGCTGGGCGGCGACAGGCCGGCCGGTGGACGCGCTCGGCGGACTGCTGTGGGGCGGGTTCGCCCGCATCTTCGTCCTCGACCATGTCACCTGGACGGTCAACTCCCTGGGACACACGCTGGGCCGCCGCCCTTACGAGACCAGGGACTCCAGTCAGAACCTCGCCGTGCTCGCGCCGGTCTCGGTGGGCGGGTCCTGGCACAACAACCACCACGCGCAGCCGTCGCTGGCGCACAACCGGCACCGCTTCTGGCAGATCGACGTCACCGGTGCGGTCATCAGTCTCCTGGACCGAGCCGGACTGGTGTCCGAGGTCCGCTATCCCGGGCGTATGACCGAAGCCCGGAAGGCCTGAGAGAGGGAAACCCCACCATGTCGGCTCTCAGCGCCCCGGAGGGCATCGTCCGGCTCGACCCGAGGAGCCTGCGGATCAAGAGGTTCTCCGCACTGACCACCATGACCCTTCCGCTCATCGGCACCGCCGCCGCCGTATACCTACTGGTGACCGGGCAGTTCACGGCAACCGATGTGGTCCTGTTCTTCCTGTTCTACGGCGTCCACCTGGGCGGAGTCACCATCGGGCTGCACCGCTACCTCGCCCACAGGGCGTTTCGGACCTCGCCGTGGTTCCAGGACGTCCTGATGGCAGCCGGTTCGATGGCCGCGCAGGGGCCGCTGCTGTTCTGGGTGGCGACCCATCGGCGCCATCACCGGTTCGCCGATCGCGAGGGCGACCCCCACTCGCCCAACCTGCACGGCACGGGCTTCAAGGCCCGTATGCGCGGCCTGTGGTACGCGCACATGCCCTGGATGCTCAGCGACGAGTCGTCGAAGTGGTCCGTCTACGCGCCGGACCTCCTGCGTGAGCGGCGCCTGATCCTGCACCACCGCCTCTACCCGCTGTGGGTGACAGCCGGCCTCGTCCTCCCTGCCGCGATCGGCTTCGCCGTCGGGCACACGGCCATGTCCGCCTTCTCCGGCCTCGTCTTCGGCGGTCTCGCCCGGATCTTCGTCGCCAACCAGGCCGCGTGGTGCGTGGGATCCGTCTGCCACGCCTTCGGCAGCAGGCCGTTCGACAACGGGGACAAGAGCACCAACAACTGGTGGGTCGCCGTCCTCACCTTCGGTGAGGGCCTCCAGAACAACCACCACGCCTTTCCCGGGTCCTACCGTCATGCCACCCGGTGGTGGGAGCCCGACCTGAGCGGCTGGCTGCTGAACGTCCTCGGCAGGCTGCACATCGTCTGGAACCTGCACGAGCCCTCAGCCGCACGCATCGCCCGGAAACGAACAGGAGCTCACCGTGTTTCGCCGTAACAAGAACGAGCGCACCTCCGACGGCCCGGTCACCGAGGAGACCGTCCGCGCGTGGATGGTCGACTACCTGGTCGACAAACTGGACGTCGACTCCTCCGAGGTCGACACCTCCCGGTCCTTCGAGGACTACGGACTCGACTCCCGCACCGGAATCCAGATGTGCGGCAAGCTGGAGAAATTCGTCGAACTCCGCCTGTCGCCCGCCCTGTTGTACGAGTACGGGTCCATCGACGCCGTGGCCGCCCATCTCGGCCGACGGCTCGCCGAGGAGAGCACGCGCTGAGAGCGGGGGACACCATGGCCACGAGCGGCATACCGACCAGCCCGGACCGGCGGTTCGAGGAGTTCCTGGACAAGGTGCGGGCGTTGGAAGGCCGGCACCTCACGCAGTCCATCCCCCGCGAGTACTTCACCCCGCGCACGGCCCGCGGGGTGCTCGGGCTCGCGGTGAGCCTCGCCCTCTACGCGGGGGCGATCGCCGGAGTGGTGTTCTCCCCGTCCTGGCTGCTCGACATCCCGCTGTGGTTCGTGGCCGGCCTGGGCGGCTGGGGCATGCACTGCATCGCGCACGACTGCGGACACGGCTCGTTCTCCCGCTCACGACGTCTGAACACCGCTGTCGGAAGCTTCGCCCTGCTGCCGCTGCTGTACCCGTACCACTCCTGGCGCCATGTGCACAACTTGCACCATTCCCATACCAACAACCTCGAACTCGACACCGACTGGCGGCCGTTGCCCCCGGCCGCCTACCAGCGACTCTCGCCCCTCGCGAAAGCCGTCTACGCGGGCACCCGCACCTGGGCCTTCTGGGGAGGCACCGTCCGCTACTGGTTCGTGTCGGGTTTTCGGCCGGGTTACTTCCCCAAGCGGTCGATGCGCCGCGACGTGTGGCGGTCCATCGCCGTCACCGGGCCCGTCGCCGTCGTAGGCCTGTCGGCGCTCATCGCATTCACCGGCGTACGGGGCCTGCTGTACTACTTCGTCCTGCCCTGGCTGATGACCCACCTGTGGTTCAGCGCCACGACACTCATGCACCACAGCGCCGCCGACGTCCCCTTCCTGACCTCGCAGCACTGGACACGCAACGCCGGCAGGCTGCTTCTCACCACGGACTACACGTATCCGAGGGCGCTGTCGTTCCTGACCCACAACATCTCCGTCCACACCGCCCACCACGTGGCTCCGGCGATCCCGTTCTACAACCTCCCCCAGGCGCAGCTCGCCCTGAAGGCAGCCCATCCCGGAATGGTCCGGGAGGAGCGCCTCAGGCTCGCCCGGCTGTGGTGGATCCTGCGGAACCTGCACCTGTACGACACGGAGGCGGGGTTCTACACCGGCTTCCAGGCGGCGAAGAAGCCCTGAAAGACGCCTTGTTGGAGGCAACGTCATGCCAGCGACAGACCACCGGCTGACCGAGCCGGCCATGGGCCCGGCCGAGGCCCTCTCAGAACTCTTCACCCCGGCCGGCAAACACAACCCCTACCCCCTGTACGACGCGCTGTGGGAACTCGGCCCGGTCATCCCCCTGGGCCCCTCCGGGACACTCGTCCTCGGCTACGACGAGATCTGCACCGCCCTGCGGGACCCGCGTTTCCTGGTCACCGACGCCGACGTGCACCGGACGACCGGCATGATCGACCACTCGTCCTGGCAGTGCTTCACAAAGATCATGATGTTCAGCAACTCGCCCGACCATGAGCGCATGCGCCGCTTCGCCGGCTGGGCCTACGCGCCCCGCCAGATCGCCGAGCGCCGGCACCTGGCGGCC
The DNA here is from genome assembly GCF_053596855.1 of Streptomyces sp. NPDC001617. NCBI lineage: Bacteria > Bacillati > Actinomycetota > Actinomycetes > Kitasatosporales > Streptomycetaceae > Streptomyces > Streptomyces sp. NPDC001617. The sequence continues at coordinate 48,851 of NZ_JBSFHA010000059.1, read as the reverse complement.
AAGGCCGCCGAGCGGTGGACGGCCCGACTCGCCACCCTCGCCGACGACGGCCCGCTCGACCTGGTCGAGGCATTCGCCATCCGCGTGCCGATCACCGTCACCGGAGAACTGCTCGGCATCCCCGAGGCGGACCGGATGGCACTGCGCACCGCCATCACCGCGACCACGACCGCGTTCGAGCCCGTCTTCGACCCCGGCGAACTGCTGCCCGCCGACACCGGGATGGACGTCCTGGTCGACTACCTCGACGACCTGGTGCGAGAACGCCGACGCCGGCCGGGCGACGACCTGGTCAGCGTGATGGTACGAGACCGGGATGCGGACGGGGCACTGAGCGAGGAGGAACTGGTCGCCAGCCTGGTGATGTTCCTCATCGCAGGTGTGCAGAGCCCCAGCGACCTGATCGGCAACACGGTGCGCCTGGCGCTGAACCACCCTGCCGAAGCCCGGGAGTTGACCGCCGACGACGACCTCGTCGCCGCCTTCGTCACCGAGACCCTGCGCCACGACCCACCGAACCACGTGCTGACACGCGCCGCCCGCACGGACATCGACTTCCACGGCCACCGAGTCGCCGCAGGCACCAGGGCACTGCTGGTCCTGGCCGCCGCCAACCGCGACCCCCGCCGCTTCACCGACCCCGCCGTGTTCGACATCGCCCGCAAGGACAACCGGCCCCTCTCCTTCGGCCTGGGCCCGCACTACTGCCTGGGCGCCGCCTTCGCCAGAATGCAGGTCGAAGTCGCCGTCCCCATCCTGCTCCGACGCTTCCCCCACCTGGCTCTCGCCGCCCCGCCCACCTTCCGGGACCAGCTGGTGACACGGGGTTTCGCCCGTATGGAGGTGACGCTGGGCGCGGCTTGATCGGACGTCGGGGGGAACCGCCCGGTCGCTCTCCTCCTGGCGAACGATTCCGGACATGTGCCACTGCCGTCACGGGGCGGGTTCCGGGTCGTGCGCGGACGGCTGATCTCGGTCCCGGGTTGTACACCTTTGGGGCGATTGCCGCGGGGTGTGCGATGCGCTTGCATCCCTGCGGTGCCCTTGGCGCGGGGCCGAGGGGAAGACGGTTTCTCGGGGGAAACATGTCCAGAGCCACCAGAGCCACCAGAGCCACCAGAGCCGCGAGGGCGGCGGGCTGTGCCGTGCTGGTGACGTTGCTGTCCATGGTGACGGCGGCGGACGCGGAGGCCGCCGCGTCGACGGTGCCGGTCGAACGCGTCAGCGTCGCCGCCGACGGCACCCAGGGCGACGGCGATTCACTGGCCCCGTCGGCGAGCGCCGACGGCCGGCACATCGCTTTCGAGTCCGACGCGACCAACCTCGCACCGGGCGACACCAACGGACTGCGCGACGTCTTCGTCAAGGACGCCCACACCGGGCGTATCGTGCGGGTCACCGCCCAGAGCGCGGGCGCCCCCGTCGACGCCGAGGCGTATCAACCGTCCCTGAGCGCCGACGGCCGCTATGTGGCGTTCACGGCGGAGTGGCCGTACCGCGTGCACAGCGGCCCGCCCGGACGTCAGTCCGACGTCTACGTCCGCGATCTGCGCACCGGCCGCACCACGAAGGTGAATCTGGGCCTCGAAGAGGGGTTCGGCATCGTCTCGCGCGACCCGTCGATCAGCGCCGACGGACGGTACGTGGCCTTCGTGGCCGGCGCCCTGCCCTGGTTCCCGGCCAGCCTGCACGGCGATGTGCACGTGTACCTGCGCGACGTGAGGACCGGCACCACGCGGCGGGTGAGCGCCGAGCCCGGCCCGGACGGCGACCGTGAGGCCTTCGGGCCGCACATCGCCCCCGACGGGAGCGCGGTCGCCTACTCGACGAACACGCCCCACGTGTCCGGTCCGCCCATCCAGTACGTCTATGCGTGGCGGCGGGCCACCGGACGGGCCGAGCGTGTCGACGTCACCTACGACGGCAGCCGCCCGTCGAAGCCCTCACAGCTCGTCGGCATCGCCTCCCACGGCAGATACGTCCTGTTCAATTCTCCGTCGGACCGGATGGTCCCCGGATCCCGCCACGTCGGCGGCTACCTCCGCGACCTCGTGCGGGGGAGCACACGCACCGTGGACGCCCCGGACGACCCGAGCGCGCTGACGCGGACGGTCGCGGTCGTGGACCAGGCGGGCGACTACGTCCTCGCCACGGGGCACCACGAGTACCTGCGCCAGGCACGTACGGGTCGCACACGCTCCCTTCTGGCCGACGACACCGGCATGAACGCCGTCGTGTTCGACCGGCGCGCGTCCACAGCGGTGTTCGAGTCCTTCCAGGCCGACTGGGTGCCGGGGGACACCAATGTGCGAGGAGACATCTTCCTCGCACGGCTGTGAGTGTGGCTGTCCGGATGCGTCGGCCTGGTGAGGGCCGACGCACGTCGCGAACTCGGGCTGACGGTCAGTTCGTATAGACGGCGGGGGAGCCGCTGACGCTGCTGTCGACCACGGGGGCGTAGGCGGCCGTGAAGTAGCCGTTGGCCGCGCACAGCCCCGACCCGGAGACCTTGGCGAACGCCTGGTTGGAGAAGGTGAGGCTGTTGGCGCTGTTGGAGCTCACCGCCGAGAGACTGGGCGCCTGGTAGACGCAGGTGACGGAGCCCAGCAGGGTGGAGAGCACGACCGTGGTCTGGATGGTGCCGCCCGAGGCCGGGGTCACCGCGACGGAACCGTCGGAGGCGGCGGACGTGGTGTAGGGCAGGCCGTTGACGGTGATGCTGCGCACCCCGGTGACGCCGAAGACGTTGCTGGTGCAGCCGCTGAACGTCTGGGAGGTCGCGGACTCGGTGGCGGTGCCCGGGGCGGCCGGGTTGTCCGTCACGGTGGCGGAGAGCGTCGAGCCGGTGCAGGTGATGCCGGAGGTGCCGCCGCTGCTGGTGGCGAGGGTGGCCTTGGTGCCGCTCGCCAGGGAACCGGTGAGAACGTCTCCGACGGAGACAGCGGTGCCGCCGGCACTGCCGTAGGTGAGTACGGCGCCGTCCGCGGAGGCGGCGGTGGCGGGGAGGAACGTCAGGGCCGTCAGAGCGGCGGTGGCGGCTATGGCGGCGACGGTGTGTCTGCGCATGGCAGGTCCTCTGGTGCTGGGGGGTGGCGAAAGCGGGCGGGTCGCTGCACCGCCACAGGGAAGCGGAGGCAGCGACCCGCGTATAGCCGCTCCCCTGGGGAACGGCGGACCGGTGCGGGTGACTCACCCGGCGTCAGGGACGCGGGTGTACTTGTTGCGGCCTTGCGGGTGCGTGAAACTGGCGGCTCCGGCGGTCTTGCACCGCAGGTCCGCTCCAGTGGAAAACCTGTGAAGGTTGTAAACCTGACGGGTATTCAACGTCAAGGCAATGCGCGGAAGTTCGTGAGGAAGGGTGTGCCATGGCAGGGAACTCGTCGGTGCCGTCGGCGCCGCTGGTGCTGCCCGGCACCCGCACGGGGCGCGACCCGGAGCGCTCCCTACGGCGCGGACCGCGCCGTACCTCACCCGAGGAGGTCGCCGCCAACCAGCGCGACCGGTTGCTCGACGGCTTCGTCCGCACCGTCGCCCGCGTCGGCTACGCCCACACCCGGGTCAGTGACATCTGCCAGGCGGCGGGAGTGACCAGGCCGGTCTTCTACGAGCTGTTCAAGGGCAAGGAGGACGCCTTCCTCGCCGCCCACCAGCACGGCACCTCGTTGGTCGTGGGCGCGATGGAGGAGGCCCACGCCCGGGCCGCCGACTGGCCGAGCCGGGTGCGGGCCGGGCTCGGCGCGCTGCTGGGCATCCTGGCCGAGGCTCCCGCGTTCGCGGCCATGGCCATCGTGGAGATCGACGCGGTCGGCCCCGCCGGGCGTGAGGCCCGCGAGACGTTGCTGGCCCGCTTCCGCACGTTCTTCACCGACCTGCCCGAGGTCGAACTCCCCGTCCCCATCGAAGAGTTGGTCGACACCGTGGTCGGCGGAGTGTATTCCGCCATCTACCGGCGGATCGCCGCCGGCCGGACCGCCGAACTGCCCGCCCTGCTGCCCGGCCTGACCTTCTCCGTCCTGGCCCCCTTCCTCGGCCCGGAACGCGCCGCCGCATGCCTCGCCGATCCGCCACTCTCCGCGGGACCACTGCCGGCGTGCCTGACCCCGGACGCCTGATCGGGAGAGTGGTGTCTGGTGACAACCGCCTGGGTTCTGTCCGGCGGAGCATGTTGCGTCGGGTCGCCGTGACCAAGCGCGGCGGCCTGACTGTCCAGTGCGCGGGCGCTCTCAAGTCGCACCGCGCTCTGCGCGCGATTGGTCCTGCGGTCGCCCGGGACCAGGGCGACCTTACGGCGCCGACTCGTTGAGTTCGGCGCCGCTGGGGTCGGGCCCGTGTGGCTCCGCGTCGCGGTGCTTACCTGACGTCGACGAAGTCGCCGGGCGCTGTCGAGGCGGCGGTGGTGGCGGTGCCTGCGAAGACGTAGCGGTAGTACCCGTCGACCGTGGCCTTGGTGGTGGTCTTCAGCACGCCGGTGGTGCTGGTCTTGACGGTCTTGAGGGTGGTGTAGGTGCTGCTGCCCTTCTTGCGGAACTGCAGCTTCACGGGCTGGGACGCGTAGCCGGCGTACTTGCCCGTCGACCAGTTCGCGCGGGCGAGCTTGCCCGTGACCGTGAGGGTCTTGCCCTTCTTGACCGGCTCGGGTGTGGCATCGGCGGTCAGCGTGGAGAGCTTCTTGATCGAGACGGTGGCGACGTCGTCGTTGTAGCTGGCGTTCGCGTACAGGTCCCACGCGCCCAGGAACAGCTTCCAGGTACCGGCCACACCGTTGTCCTTCATGTCGGTGGCCGGATGGATGTTGAAGACGGCCTTGCAGTTGTAGACGCCCTGGGTCGCGGTCTCCGTGCAGGTCGGGTCGTCGTCCGTCCCCAGGCCGCCGGTGATGCCGTCCGTGGTCGAGCTGTCGGTGCCCTGCCACAGGAAGGCCTCGGTGAGGGCGACGCCGTTCTGGTCGGTGGCGGTGTACGTGACGGTGACGGACTTCGTGCCGGTGGTGCCGAGGACGATGTCTTTGCCACCGTTGATGACCGCGTTCGAGAACTTGGTGTTGCCCAGCGAGTCGTTCGGACGAACGGCCTTCGAGGCGAAGGAACTGAGCTTGGCCGACGCACCCGCACGCTCCGACGCCTGAGCGGCAGCCGGAAGAGCGAGCGCGGACAGAACGACGGCACCGGAAACTATGGCGGCCGCAACGCGTATACGCATGAATCCCCCACGGGAACCTGAGAGGCCCGCCGAAGTCTCCCTCTGGCCGGGCCTGTTGATCTTCGTATCATATGAACTCAGGTCGGAAATGGTGAAGATCCCTTGTGTAATAAGTGCGTAATGGACCAGCGGTCACCACATCATGTGCGCGGATGGGCGTGATTCTGCGCTGCGGCCTGGCAGCGTCTTGAAGGGACGGGCTGGCTGCCGTGCCTCCTTCGCGAGATTGCCCGTTGGCTGGCGGGGACGTCGACTTCGGTCGGGCGGTCATCCGGATCGACGTCGACTCGTCGGAACGCCGACCGCCGGGTGACGTTCGATTGATGCTCAGGCGAAGCCGACTTCGCAAGATCAAGACGGTTCGCGCGCCCCTCATGCCGTGCGTGCGCTGCGCGCCGTTCTTCGCCGCCTCCGGTATCGACCGCATCGAGCGGGTCCTGACCGACAACGCCTGGCCCTACCGCAAGAGCTTCGCCTGGCGAGGGGCGCTGGCCGACCTCGGCGCGGCCGGCAAACTCACCCGCGCCTACCGTCCGCAGACCAACGCTAAGGTCGAACGCTTCAACCGCACCCTGCTCGAGGAGTGGGCCTACCTGTGGCCCTACACCAGCAACACCGAACGCACCGAGGCCCTGGCAGACTTCCTGCACACCTACAACCACCATCGCTGCCACACCGCACTCGGCGGCCAGCCACCGATCAGCCGTGTGAACAACCCTGCGGGTCAATACAGCTAGCGCCTCGGTGACCGGCGGACGGCCAGCACGGCGACGTCGTCGTGCTGGCCGTCGTGCCCGGCGAACGCGCGGGCGTCGTCGTAGAGGGCCTGGGCCAGGTCGGTCGGGCTGAGGTGGGCATGGCTCTTCAGCCGTTCGTCGACCGGGAAGAACGCGCCGTCGGCGGCGCGGGTCTCGGTGAGGCCGTCGGTGGTGAGCAGCAGCGTCGAACCGGCCGGGAACGGGAACCAGCCCACCGTCGCGGGCTCGTCGGAGAGTTCGGCGAGGCCCAGCGGGACGCCGGTGTCCAGCACCGGCGTGGTGATGTCGCCCTCGTGCACCACCTGGGGCGGAATGTGCCCGCAGCTGACGACCTGCACCTCCTCGCCCGCGTCGACGCCGATGACGAGAGCGGTGACGAACCGCTCGTCGTCGCCCGTCTGTTCGGCGTAGGAGTTGTGCCGCACGACCGAGGCGTCCAGGGCGTCGACGAGCGCGGTGAGCGTCGGCTCACGGTAGGCCGCCTCCCGGAAGGCGCCGATGACGGCGAACGCGGCCCCCACGGCCGCCAGTCCCTTGCCCTGCACGTCTCCGATGAGGACCCGGGTCCCCCATGGGGTGGCCACGACGTCGTAGATGTCTCCCCCGACGAGCCGGTCCTCCTGCACGGGCTCGTAGACGCCGCTGACCAGGACGTCGTCGGTGAGCAGGGGCAGGGGGTGCAGGATGTGCCGTTGCATGGCCGCGGCGGTGGAGCGCAGGCGCAGCATCTCGTGCTCGCGCTGGATGCGCCGGTGGCAGGCGTAGTCGGAGGCCGCTCCAAGGGCGACGGTGAACAGCACCAACAGCAGCCGGTCGAACCAGTGGCCGGCGTCGACGGCTCGCACCAGCACCGCGACTGTCACGACGACGGTGGTCCAGGCGGCCACGAACCTCGTCTGCCGGACGGTGCACAGCGCCGATGCCGTTCCCGGCAGAAACACCAGGAGCCCCAGCAGCCACACCGTGGATTCCGACAGGACACCGAGGACCAGGACCAGGGCCGTCGCCGCCAGAACGCCCGCGACGACCTCGCTGTCGCGTGGCGGCTCGATGGCCTCAAGCGGGTGGTTGCTTCTCTTCAGGCGAGTACGGGGCATGAGAACTCCAGGGCAGCTGCTGATCCTTCCGTACGGTAGGCAGGTCCGGCCGACCGGAAGTGGCGCCCCGCCGGGTCCGCGGCCGTCGAGTGTCGTCGCGTCAGTCCGGCGGACGGACGGAGGTGAGCAGGTCGAGCGCGACATCGAGGACCGCGGCCTGCTTCTGCGCGGGCTCGGCCTCGATGTCGTCCAGGGCCGTCACCGCCGCGCGCAGTGTCGGTACCGCCGCGTCGCGACGGAGTTGGTCGTGAAGGCGCGCGTCGGTGTCCCGGCAGACCGCGACCACAGCGGCCGTCGTGTCGTCGAACTCCGTGCCCACGGCCAGGCCGCGCACGACCGCCCAGTTCACCTGGAGGAGTCCGTCCGTGTGTGTCGCACGCCTGCGCCTCGAACTAGCTCTGCTGTTACGGAGGTTGCGCGACACGCGCAGTGAGCCGATGCCTGGGCCGGGGAGCTCAGCGGCGGTCAGGCGTGAGGTGCAGCAGTCCGGTGGAGGGCAGGCGCTGGCCGCGCTGTTCCGCCGGGTGCGCTGAGCTCTCGTACGCCTACGAGGCGTCGTAGGGATAGAAGCCTCGGCCGCTCTTGCGGCCGAGGTGGCCCGCGGCGACCATGCGGCGCAGCAGCGCGGGAGGTGCGTACAGCGGCTCCTTGAACTCCTCGTACATGGACTCGGCCACCGCCTGCGCGGTGTCGAGGCCGATCAGGTCGAGCAGGCGCAGCGGGCCCATCGGGTGGGCGCAGCCGAGTTCCATGCCCTGGTCGATGTCCTCGGGGCGGGCGGCGCCGGATTCCACCATCCGTACGGCGCTGAGCAGGTAGGGCACGAGCAGGGCGTTGACGACGAAGCCGGAGCGGTCGGGGGCCTGGATGGCCTGCTTGCCCAGTTGTGCGGCGAAGCCACGGGTGCGCTGGACGGTCTCCTGGCTGGTGGTGAGGGCAGGGATGACCTCGACCAGCTGCTGCACGGGCACGGGGTTGAAGAAGTGCATGCCGATGACCTGGCCGGGGCGGTCGGTGACGACGGCGAGGTCCACGATGGGGATCGACGAGGTGTTGGTGGCCAGGATCGCCGCCGGGTCCGCGACCGCCTTGTCCAGCGTGCGCAGGACGTCGGTCTTGATGTCGCGGTTCTCGGCGACGGCCTCGACGACGAGCTGACGGTCGGCCAGGTCGCTGAGGTCGTGGGTGAAGGAGAGCCGGGCGAGGGTCCGCTCCCGCTCGTCCTCGCCGAGCTTGCCGCGTTTGACGCCTCGATCGAGTGAGGCGGTGAGCCGGCGGCGGCCGGCCTCCAGCGCGTCGGGGGTGGCCTCCGCGACGCGGACGTCGATGCCGTTGCGGGCGGCTACCTCGGCGATGCCGGAGCCCATGAGGCCGCAGCCGACGACTCCGAGGCGGGTGACGGGGTCCATCTGTTGTCCAATCCTTGGCTCAGACGTTACGGCGGTACTGGCCGCCGACCTCGAAGAAGGCGTCGGTGATCTGCTGCAGCGAGCAGACACGGGCGGCGTCCATGAGGACGGCGAAGACGTTGTGGCCTTCCATCGCCGCCTCCTTGAGGGCGGCGATGGCGGTGTGGGCCGGCTCGTGGTGGTCGGCCTGGAAGTCACGGACGCGGGCGAGCTGGGACTGCTTCTCCTGCTCCGTGGCGCGGGCCAGCTCGATGGCGGCGGGTTCGGCGGTGTCGGCGTGGGGCCTGCGGAAGGTGTTGACGCCGATGATGGGCAGGGTGCCGTCGTGCTTGCGCTGTTCGTAGAGCATCGACTCGTCCTGGATACGGCCGCGTTGGTAGCCGGTCTCCATGGCGCCCAGGACTCCGCCGCGCTCGCTGATGCGCTCGAACTCCTGGAGCACGGCCTCCTCGACCAGGTCGGTGAGTTCGTCGATGATGAACGACCCCTGGAGGGGGTTCTCGTTCATGGCCAGGCCCCACTCCCGGTTGATGATCAGCTGGATGGCCAGGGCCCGGCGGACGGAGTCCTCGGTGGGGGTGGTGACGGCCTCGTCGTAGGCGTTGGTGTGCAGGCTGTTGCAGTTGTCGTAGATCGCGATGAGCGCCTGCAGGGTGGTGCGGATGTCGTTGAAGTCCATCTCCTGGGCGTGCAGGGACCGTCCGGAGGTCTGGACGTGGTACTTCAGCTTCTGGGAACGCTCGTTCGCGCCGTACTTCTCCTTCATCGCCACCGCCCAGATGCGCCGGGCGACGCGGCCGAGGACGGCGTACTCGGGGTCCATGCCGTTGGAGAAGAAGAACGACAGGTTGGGCGCGAAGTCGTCGATGTGCATGCCGCGGGCGAGGTAGGCCTCGACGTAGGTGAAGCCGTTGGCGAGGGTGAAGGCGAGCTGGCTGATGGGGTTCGCGCCGGCCTCGGCTATGTGGTAGCCGGAGATGGACACCGAGTAGAAGTTGCGAACCTTCTGCTGGATGAACCACTCCTGGATGTCGGCCATCATCCGCAGGCTGAACTCGGTGGAGAACAGGCAGGTGTTCTGGCCCTGGTCCTCCTTGAGGATGTCGGCCTGGACGGTGCCGCGCACGTTGGCCAGCGCGTGTGCCCGCAGCTCGGCCGCCTCCTCGGGGGTGGGGGCGCGGCCCTCGGTGGCACGGAAGCGGTCGAGTTGCTGGTCGACGGCGGTGTTGAGGAAGAAGGCCAGGATGGTCGGCGCGGGCCCGTTGATGGTCATGGAGACCGAGGTGGTCGGGGCGACCAGGTCGAAGCCGTCGTAGAGCGCCTTCATGTCGTCGAGCGTGGCCACCGAGACGCCGGAGGTGCCGACCTTGCCGTAGATGTCCGGGCGTTCGTGCGGGTCGCGGCCGTAGAGGGTGACCGAGTCGAAGGCGGTGGACAGGCGGGTGGCGGGCTGGCCCTCGGAGAGCAGCTTGAAGCGGCGGTTGGTGCGGAACGGGTCGCCCTCCCCGGCGAACATGCGGGCCGGGTCCTCGCCGTCGCGCTTGAAGGGGAACACCCCGGCGGTGAAGGGGAAGCGGCCGGGCAGGTTCTCCCGGCGCCAGAAGCGCACAAGTTCGCCGTGGTCGGTGAAGCGGGGCAGGGCGACGCGGGGGATCTTGTTGCCGGAGAGGGACTCGCGGGTGAGCCTGGTGCGGATCTCCTTGTCCCGGATCCTCACGACCTGCTCGTCGCCGGAGTACGACGCCACCACGGCGGGCCAGTTCTCGATCTGCTCGGTGACGGCGTGCGGGAGCCGCCTGCGCGCGTCGTCGAGCAGTGAGCGCACGTTCTCGGCGTCGGAGCCGGCGTCGACGAGCTCGCCCTCGACCGCCTCCAGACGCTGCACCCGCTGGGCCGCCTCGGCCAGTCGGTCGGTCTCGCCGTGGTAGGTGCGGACCGTGTCGGTGATCTCGGCGAGATAGCGCACCCGATCCGCGGGAACCACCTGGCGGATGCCGGAGGAATGGCGTACGTCGACCGGTGCCAGCGCGCCCTCGGACAAGGGCAGTCCGTTGTCGGCCAGGACGGCCTTGAGGTGCTGGTGGAGCGCGGTGACGCCGTCGTCGTTGAAGGTCGCCGCCGAGGTGCCGTACACGGGCATGTCCTCGGGGCGCTTGTCGAACGCCTCGCGGTTGCGGACCAGTTGGCGGCCGACGTCGCGCAACGCGTCCTTGGCTCCGCGCCGCTCGAACTTGTTGATCGCCACCACGTCGGCGAAGTCGAGCATGTCGATCTTCTCCAGCTGCGAGGCGGCGCCGAACTCCGGTGTCATCACGTACATCGAGGTGTCGACGAACGGCACGATCGCCGCGTCGCCCTGGCCGATACCCGGCGTCTCCACGATCACCAGGTCGAAGCCGGCGGCCTTCACGACATCGATCACGTCGGACAGGTGCTCGGGCAGCTCATGGCTGCCCCGGGTCGCCAGACTCCGGAAGAACACCCGGTTGCCGTCGAGGGAGTTCATGCGGATGCGGTCGCCGAGCAGCGCACCGCCGCCGCGGCGCCGGGTCGGGTCCACGGCGATCACCGCGATGCGCAGTTTGTCCTGCTGGTCCACCCGGAAGCGGCGCACCAACTCGTCGGTCAGCGACGACTTTCCGGAGCCGCCGGTGCCGGTGATGCCCAGCACGGGCGTCACCCGTGCCGTGGCCGCGGCACGCAGCCGGCCCAGGAACTCCGGGGGCAACTTGCCGAGTTCGGCACCGGTGAGGGCACGGGCGATCGCGAACCGGTCGCCGGCGAGCACGGCGGCGGGGTCGGCGGGCTTGCCCTCCCACAGGTCGAAGTCGCACTGCCTCACCACCGAGTTGACCATCCCGGCCAGGCCCATCCGCTGCCCGTCCTCGGGGGAGAAGATGGTCACCCCGTTCCCGCGCAGCCGGGCGATCTCCTCGGGCACGATGACACCGCCGCCACCGCCCACGACATGGACGTGGTCCGCCCCCTGCGCGCGCAACGACTCCACCAGGTACTCGAAGTACTCGACATGGCCGCCCTGATAGGAGGAGACGGCCACGCCGTGCGCGTCCTCCTCCAGCGCCGCGTCCACGACCTCCTGAACCGAGCGGTTGTGCCCGAGGTGGATCACCTCGGCGCCCTGCGACTGGAAGATGCGCCGCATGATGTTGATCGACGCGTCGTGCCCGTCGAACAGGGCGGACGCGGTGACCAGGCGGACAGGGTGCACGGGGCGGTGCAGGTCGCTCATCGGGGCCTTCCCGGACAGGTCGGGGGAGTTCTGGCTGTGAAGAGATACTAGGACGTCCTAGTAAATGACAGAAGGTGATGACCATGTGACCAGAAGCACAGGGGGGTGTGGTGACGTGCGGAGGTGCCCCGCCGCAGTCGAGGTATACGTCTTCGGCACCGAGAGCTGGACGACCGTGGCGCTGCTCGCGGCGCTTCGGCCGGTGTTGCCCCGCACGCACCTCTGTGCGGTTGTCGCGGGACGCATCTACGCCAGGTTGGCAAGCGGCGACACCCGCGGAACCCGCATCGGCGCTCGTGGCGCGGACGCCGCGATCACCGGCCGCTCGGCGACGAGTTGAGCGTCGCCCGGGCCGGGTCGCTCACCCCACAGGGAGCACGATGGCCGACGGATGCTCGGGGTCGTGGAAGACCTGCTGCTCGGCGGTGCGCAGTTGGGTCGCCGCGCCGCGGTGGGCCACAGTCGGACGGTCGTCCGGGTAACCCGGTTCGCGCCGGTCAGGCTCGACAGGCTGTCGCACACATGGGCCGAGCGGCCGTTTGCGTCGATGTCGCAGAGGCGTACGAAAACATCGCCGCCCCGACCGGCGTGGGCACGGTCGCGTGCCACGGCCCGTCGGCCAGGGGCCGGCAGGCCTGGTGGTCGTAGGTCCACGCGTGGTCGATTCCGTAGGCCTCGGCGCGTTCCCAGCGTTTCCGGTCGGTGCCCCAGTCCTGGTCGGGCGGGATGATGACGCCTATCCGGATCGCCGGTTCCTCAGCTCCTTGTCGGCGTGCCCACCAGCACCTGTGTCGGCAAGGTAGGCATGGGTGGTCGCAAGGAGGTACGGCCGACCGTAGGACGTTGCGGGGCCCTCTTCGACAGATGTCGAAGAAGCCTGCCACTCGCTCCTGACCTGCGCTCTTCGGCCGGTTCAGTCGGCCGGATTCCTCTCGTCCCCGATCAGGGTGGCCCGGACGGACTCCGCCGTCGGAGCGGCGAGCGCCTCGGCCCGCCCGGTGTGCAGCAGCACCAGATCGGCGACGGTCCCGACCCGGACCCGGCGGGGCGGCCCGCCCGGATCGTCGGCAGGCCCCAGATACGCGTCGAGTGCGGCGACCGGACTGAGCCTCTCCTCGGGGGCGAGGACCTGCCCGGCCGGGGTCGCCCTTCGTACGGCCGTCGCGATGACGGCCCACGGGTCGAGCGGCCCGTACGGGGCGTCGGACGACAGGGCCAGCCGGACACCGCCGTCGGCGAGGGACCGGCAGCGATACAGGTCGGCGCGGTCGCGGACGGGCACCTCGCGGGCGTAGTCGTCGCCGCGGTCCGCGAGAAAGCCGGGCTGGGTCACCACCCGCAGTCCCAGTGCGGCGAGGTCACCGATCAACTCCCGTGGCACCAGGGCGCCGTGCTCGATCCGGTCGCCGGGCAGCACGCCCGACTCCCGCAGCGCCACCAGCAGCAGCACGAGCGCCTCGCGGGTCACCACATGCGCGGCGACGGCACGGCCCGCGGCGTGCACCGCACGGACCCGTTCCACCAGGTCGTCCAGGGTCGGCAGCCCCGAGTCGGCCAGGACGATCTTGTACGGGCCGACGGTCGGCCGACGTGGCGAGGACTCGGCGGGCGAAGCGTCGAGGGGCGCACCGAGCAGGTGAACCCGTTGCGGGAGCACTCCGGTCGCCATGTCGTCGGCGATGGCGGTGAGCGCTTCCGGGGCGAGGTCGGGCGTGGCGTCGGTGACCGAGGTGACACCGAGGCGTGCCAGCTCCGCACCGACGGCGGCGAGGATGGGCGGGCGAGGGCGCGGAAGCCGGGGGCGCAGCCAGTCGTCGGCGCGCCACAGACGGCCGGTCGGTGCGCCGTCGGCGCCGCGCTCGATGCCCGGATGGGCACCGGAGGCCAGGGAAACCGCCTCGGCGGCAAGGGAGTTGAGGATCCAGAGGGCGCCGCTGCGATGCTGGACGCGTACGGGGTGGCTCGGGTGGATCCGGTCCAGCGTGAGCGCGTCGAGGTTCCCGGCGACCGTCTCGTGGTAGCCGACGCCACGGATCCAGCCGTGCTCGTCCGGGGCCGTGGAGGCGAGCGCCGCGGCGAGGCCGGCCCGGTCCCGTACGGCGGGCGGTCCGCACCGGAGCGACTGCCGGTGCGCGGCGAGGGCGTGCAGGTGGAGATGGTGGTCCACCAGGCCCGGCAACAGAGCGCCCCCGCGGCAGTCGACGGCCTCTTCCCCAGGGCGGCGGGACAGGGCCGGAGCGACCTCCGCGACCCGTCCCCCGGCGACCCGTACGTCGGCCCGGCGGCCGTCCATCAACTCGGCGTCGTGCAGGAGCACATCGGTGACATGGCGGAGCCGGCTCATGGCGCGGGGATCCCGAGGCCGCGCAGCACCTCGGTGGTGTGCTCGCCCATGCCGGGCGCGTCTCCGGCCGGTTCGCGCCGCCGGGGTTGCGCGACGGGGACGAACCCGTCGGCGGTCTCCACCACCCACCCCGTCCCGGAGCGCCGGGCGGCAGCGGCGGGTCCTTGAGCATGCTCCAGCGTCGAGGCGACGACCTCGGTCATGGCGATGTCGTGCAGGAAGCCGCTGCCGTCGGCGGGAGCGGTGAGCGCCCGTGCGGCGGCGGCCAGCCCGGTGAGCGGGTCGGCGACGGCGTCGCCGCAGAACAGGGGAGTGCCGTCGCTCTCGCGGGCGACGAGCCCGGCCGCGGCGGCGACGTCGTCGCCGAATCCGATCCGTTCGCTCGCGCGTCCGGCCGCCGTGAGGGAGATCCAGTTCGCGCCGGCGGAGACCGCCGCGTGCGCGTCGAGCCCGAAGCGGGCCAGCGCGCGGGGGCGGGACGCTTCGATGACGATGTCGGCGGACGCGACAAGCGCGGCCAGGGCGCGTCGACCTGACACGGTGTCAGGGTCGAGGACGACGGACCGGTGCCCCGCGTGCAGCAGCCGATAGAACTCGGGCTGCCCACGGCGGGCCCCGTCGGGGCGGGTGGGTGTCTCCACCTTGACCACGCGGGCTCCGGCCAGGCCGAGCAGGTGACCGCACAATGGTCCGGCCCACAGGGCACTGAAGTCCACCACGAGGAGACCGTCGACCGGCCGGGGCACGAGAGGAGAAGACGGGGACGGGGCAGGGCGGACCGGCGCCGGTGACGCGACCGGGGCGGCCGCGAGCCCGAGCAGTTCGGCCCGCTCCGCCAGTTCGGCCCCGGTGTGGTCGCGCACCCATGCCGTGACCACCGGCCAGGGATCACCGGTCAACGGGGCCCCGACCAGGGCGCCGAGCAGCGCCGGATCATCCGGGCGGGCGCACGACACGGCCGCCCAGCCGTCGGCGCTGGGAAGCAGCCGGCACGCGCCGCCCGCCGATGTGCGGCCACGCCGTGAGTGACCGGTGAACGCCGCCCGCTCGGCGAGCAGCGCGGCGCCGTCGACCCGCACCGGTGCGCGGGTATGGGCGGTCAACTCGTCGATACGGTCCGTGAGTTCCCGGGCATACGTCGCCGCGCGCCCGGGGGGTACCAGGGGCGGCCCGTCCGCACGTCCGGTGAGTGCGACGACGCCGCCGGCCGCCCAGTCGGCGGACGGGTCAGGGGCGACGCTCACGGCACTGACCAGCGGGAATCCGACGCGACAAGCGGCATGATCCTGACGATACACTCGCGGCCCCTCCCATGACCGTGACCTCGAAGGAGTGTGGGTTCCGATGCCGGACGCGCCCGTGATCAGCCCGGCACAACTGGTCTCCGGCAACACGTACGCCCTCGTCCTCGACGCGGACGGAGGGCCGGAGGGCTCCGTACTGGCCGTCGACCTCGACACCCCCGCCGCCCCGGAGGCGCTCGCCGCCGCGGCCCGGCGTGCCCGGGCATGCGACCGCATCCTCGTCGGGGTCACCGAGGCCGCGTCCGGCGACCTGTCTCCGAACGTGATGGCGCTCGCGGAGGCCCTCGACATGACCCTCGCAGCGGGTGAACCGGCACCCGGTGACCGCTTCTTCGTGTCCACCCCCGACCCGTCCGCCGCACTGGCCGAGATCACGGCCGGCGTGGCGACCGCTCCCCAGGCCGCGCTCGTCCTGGCCGGGCTCCTCCGTATGACCGGGACGCTCTCCGTGCGTGGACGCCCTGCCGACGCCTTCTACACCTCCTCGCCTTCGCTGGATGTGCTGCGTGAGGGGCTGAGCCGGTGTCTGCCGGACCTGCCGCCCGCCGTGCACGTCGAGCGTGCCGTCATGACGCGTCACCTGATCACGCAGATGTGTGCCGAGCGGGAACGTGCTCTCGCCGAGAACGCGCCCACTCCCCGGGCGAGCTGGCATGAGGCCGCAACCGGCCTCATCGACGCGGTGGTCGCGCTGTGGGAAGCGCCGGTCACGCCGGAGGACTAGCGGCGGCGGTGGGGCGGCCGGAAGGGTGCCGACGCCGGTCCCTGGTGGCCTGTCTGGTGCGGGCCCATCCCCGAACACCTGGCCGCTCTGCGGAACCTGAGTTGAAACCCCCGCTTCCGCACTTCGGCGGTGCACGGTCTTCACCGACCTGCCCGCCCTGCTGCCCGGCCCGACCTTCTCCGTGTCGGCCCCCCTTCCTCGGCCCGGAACGCGCCGCCGCATGGCACAAACGCCGCACGAACCAGGACTGAATGGTTGGTGGAGTGAAGGTGTACAACCATGTGCCGCCTCCTCATGTCGAACTGGCGACCAACGGTGTTGCTGCCGTGCTGAGTTCCGTGGGGGGAACCTTGTTCATGATGGTCCGTCGGTTGTGTGGGGTCCTGCGGGTACGCGGGGCGGCTGACCTTCTCCTTGTCTTTGTGCTCGCAGGCGCTTTCGCATCGCTGCCGGTCTTCGCGCTGCTGCCGTCGCTGAGGGGCTTCGCCGCGGCGTCGGCCGTGAGTTATCTCGCGGATGAGGCGTTGCACGTCCGGGCTCCCGGGTTCGTCCGCCGGCTGGCCACGCTGCAGCTCGACCGAACGCTGCGGTTCGCCGTGCGGACGGTGATGCTGCTGGCCCTGGCCGACCGGATGGGCGCACCGGATGTCGTCCTGGTCGCCGCGCTCGCCGTCTTCAGCGCCCACTTCGCGCTGGTGATGCTGTACACCGCGCTGCACCACGCGATACGCCGGCGGCGGGTGCTGCCCCTGGTGGTGCGCAACCTCGACATGAGCGCGCTGGCCCTGCCGCAGCAGCCGCCCGCGCTGCTCTTCCGACGCTTCCTGCGCAAGCTCCTCCATCTGGACCTGCCCGCCCACGCGGGGCTGTTGACCGCGCTGGCCACCGGAACCTGGGGGGCGGCGTACCTCGGCCTCGCCGTGACCGCCGGCACCACCGCGGCGGCGGTGTTCGCGCTGCTGGGGCAGTACCTCCGGGTGCGCAGAATGCCGGTACGGGAAGAGGTGTTCGCCGAGGTCAACCGCCAACTCGCCGGTTACCGGCCCGAGGTGGCGCTGTATTTCAGCTTCGCCGCGGTGTCCCGGGATTTCATGTACCAGGTCAACATGTGGATCGAGACCTTGGAGCAGCTCGACCGGCGCCCACTGATCATCCTTCGCGAGCGGGCCTCCTTCCGCCATCTGAGCCGTACCCGACTCCCCGTCGTCTGCGTGCCCAAAGCCGATGACCTCGCCGAACTGGACCTGTCCGGTGTCCGGGTCGTCCTCTACCCCGGCAACGCCGGCAAGAACGTGCACATGCTGCGCGTGGCCGAGGCCAAGCACGTCTTCATCGGCCACGGCGACAGCGACAAGCTGGCCAGCAGCAACCGCGTCAGCAAGGTCTACGACGAGATCTGGGTGGCCGGCCGGGCCGGCCGCGACCGCTACCAGCGCGTGCGGCACGCCATCAGCGAGGAGGCGATCGTCGAGGTGGGCCGCCCGCAGCTGGCGCCGATCCGGCTGCACGCCGACCACATCCCGGGCCCGCGCCCGGTCGTCATGTACGCCCCCACCTGGGAGGGCTGGAGCGACGACGACTGCCACACCTCACTGATCCCGATGGGCGTTGCCCTCATCGAGAAGCTCCTCTCCGAGAACGTACGGATCATCTACAAGCCGCATCCGCTCACCGGCAGGCGCTCGGCCGAAGCGGCCGCCGCCGACGCGAGAATCCGGCAGCTGCTGCACGCGAGCAACGACGGCCCGGAGACCGCGCGGGCCCAGTCGGCCCTCACCGCGGCACGGCCCCGGCTGACGCAGATCCAGGCCCGGCTCGACCTACTGGCCGGCCGCCAAACCGGCGACGACACCCAGCAGACCCGCGAGGCACGCGTCCCGGAACACGACGACGCGGCCGAGTGGCACGCCCTGCACGCCGAGTGGCACCGGCTCTTCTGGGAGAGCCACGGCCCCCTCCGGCACCACGTGATCGTCGAACAACTGCCCACGCTGTACGAGTGCTTCAACCAGGCGGACATCCTCATCAGCGATGTCTCCTCCGTGGTCGCCGACTTCGTCGCCGGCCTCAAGCCGTACGTCCTGACCAACGCCCACGACCTGCCCGACGAAGACTTCCGCGCTGCCTACACCACCGCCGGAGGCGCCTATCTCCTCGACCGTGCCTGCACCGGCCTGCCGGACATCCTCCGCTCGGTGCGCGCACCGCGGCACGATCCGATGGCCCCGCACCGCCGCACGCTCAAGGAGTACGTCCTGGGCCCGGACCGGCCCACCTCGAGGGAGCGCTTCAACGCCGCCGTCAACGCCCTGGCGGACAAGAGCGCGGCGGAACTGGCCGAAGACCGCGCCCTGTGGGAACCGACCGACCTCGTCGGCTGAACGCCCCCAAGGGGCGAGTCAGGACGACGCGAGAGACGGGACCGGTGTGCGAACGCGAATCTCCGCCCGTTGCTCGTGAGGGACCAACTGCGCGACACCACCGGTCCCCGGGGCGGATTGGCCGGCGCCGTTGAGAGCAGGCCGGTTCGTCTGTCACGGACGCCACCGTGTACGGCACCCGGTGGGACGGGCGGCTGCAACTGGCCACCGACCATGCCCGCAAGGGCGAGACCTGGGTCGTGCTGCGTACCGAGGCCACCACCTGGTGACCGAGATCGTCCGGAGGCGGAAGTGACAGTGAACCGGCTGGGCCCGGTCGTGCACGGCGGACGCCCGGAGGCCGCGAGGAGGTCGAGGCCGCGGGTCACCACCACCCCCAACGGTCTCGATTCCCCGCCCTGCTGACCGTCCCCTTCCCGCAACCCCAATGCCAGCGCTCCGTCGCCACCGGCGCACCCGCCACACAGTCAGGCCAGGCGCACTTGTGGTGGCGCCACACGCGCCTGTCTGTGAACTTCGCGTTCAGAAAGTCTCGTTGGCCTCGTTGACATGCTGCAAGCACACGCGTTTCACTCAACACTCGTGAATGGCAACGTTGTCAGGCCGTCATGGCGACCTGAACTGTTGTCTGTCGCCGGCGTTCGCGGGTTTCCGGCACGTCGGCACCTGTTGTGCGAGGCACGAACTGCTGCGGAGGCAACCGATGGTGAGACCCCGACGTTCAGCTGCGCCACGTGACCGAAAGAGATTCCGCCAACGCCTGGCCGTGGCCTGCGTGTTGGGCATGGCCGTCCTCTCGCTCCCGACAGGGGGGAGCGCCTATGCCGCGAGCACCCCGACGCAGGGCCTCGTGAAGAACCCCGCGTCCCTCGTCAACCCCCTCATCGGCACGTCCGGTGCCGTGGACACCTTCCCCGGCCCCGACATGCCGGCCGGCATGATGCAGTGGGGCCCGGACACGACGCCCGACCGTCCTGACGGTGGCGGGTACGAGTACAACGACGACAAGCTCTCCGGGTTCAGCCTCACCCACGTTTCGGGACCCGGCTGTCCCGTCGCGGGTGACCTGCCCATCCTGCCGGTGACCGGCGCGCTGTCGGGCAACCTCGGTGACGCGTCCGTCGGCTTCAGCCACCACGACGAGCAGGCGGGCATCGGGTCTTACAAGGTCACGGACGCGAATGGCGTCACGACCGAGTTGACCGACACCACCCGCGCCGGTCTGGGCCGCTTCACCTTCCCCGCGGGTCGGCAGGCGAACCTGCTGTTCAAGCTCAGCGGCGGTGCCACGCAGGTGGACGGAACCCGAGTGCAGGTGGTCAACGACCAGGAGATCAGCGGCGCGATCGACAGCGGTCACTTCTGCGGCGCGAGCAACCGGTACACGCTGCACTTCGACATCAAGTTCGACCAGCCGTTCACCGCGAGCGGCACCTGGGTCGGCGGCACCATCAACCCCGACGCGACCTCGCTGAAGGCGGGCAAGGTCCTGCAGACCCCACAGGCCACGAAGTCAGCGCCGTTGAAAGAGAAGCACTTCACCGTCCCGGCCAGGCCGGCCCCGACGATCCACGGTGGCGGTGCCAAAGCCTCCGGTACGCCGTCCCCCGCACCCAGCACCAGCACCGCACCCCGATCGCCCGCCACGGCCAAGGCCGCCCAGCCCCCCACGACCGGTGCGAACGGCATGTACCTGACGTTCGACACCTCCTCGACCCCCACGGTCAGCGCGAAGGTCGGCATCTCGTACACGAATGACGCAGGCGCGGCGGACAATCTGGCCACCGAGATCAAGAAGTGGAACCTCGACGCCGTCGAGCAGGCCAACCACGACGCCTGGAACGCGGTGCTGAACAAACTGCAGATCGGCGGCGGCTCCTCGGACCAGCAGGTGCAGTTCTACACCGCGCTCTACCACGCGCTGCTGCACCCGAACGTCTTCTCGGACGACAACGGCCAGTACATGGGGATGGACAACCAGGTCCACAAGCTGACCAAGGGGCAGAAGGCCCAGTACGCCAACTACTCCGGCTGGGACACCTACCGCTCCCAGACCCAGCTGATGGCGATGGTCGAGCCGAAGGTCGCCGGCGACGTCGTCACCTCGATGCTCAACGGCTACGACCAGACAGGCCTGTTGCCCAAGTGGGCCTCGAACAACGGCGAGAGCTACGTGATGGTCGGTGACCCGGCCGCCGGCATCATCGCCGACGCGTACGCCTTCGGCGCGACGAACTTCGATACGGACAAGGCGCTTGCCGCCCTCCAGCACGAGGCCACCGTCCCCAACAACGACCGCCCCGGTGAGTCCGTGCGGGACGCGAAGGGCTATCTCCCCCTGGACGAGGACGACTACAGCTGCTGCAACTTCTACGGCCCGGTCTCCACGCAGCTGGAGTACGACTCCGCCGACTACGCCCTGGCCGCCTTCGCGAAGTCGCTGGGCAAGACGACCGCCTACGAGAAGTTCGCCACCCGCGCCCAGGACTGGATGAACGTCTTCAACCCGCAGACCGGCTACCTGCAGGCCAAGAACAAGGACGGCCAGTTCGCAGGCGGTTTCACCCCCGGCACCTCCAACGGCTTCGTGGAGGGAACGTCCGCCCAGTACACGCCGATGGTCCCGTTCAATCTGCAGCAGCTCATCCAGGCACGTGGCGGCGACAAGGCCTACTCGTCCTACCTGGACAGCCTGCTCGACAACATCACCCACCCCGGCAACACCGACGCCGACCTGAGCAACGAGCCCAGCGTGGAGATCCCCTGGGAGTACGACTACACGGGCCGGCCGTGGAAGACCCAGGCGGCCGTCCGTGAGGCCCAGCAGGACCTGTACTTCAACGCGCCGGTCGGCTCGTTCGGCAACGACGACCTCGGCGCGATGAGCTCCTGGTACGTCTGGTCCGAGCTCGGCATGTACCCCGAGACCCCCGGCACGGACACCCTGGCGCTCGGCAGCCCGGCCTTCCCGGTCGCCCAAGTGACCCTCGGCGGCGGCAAGACGGTGCGGATCAACGCGCCGCAGGCCGCGCCCGACGCGCCGTACGTACAGTCGCTCCACGTCAAGAGCAAGGAGTGGAACACCTCCTGGCTGAGCTACCAGCAGTTCAAGGGCGCGGGCACGATCGACTTCACGCTCGGCACCCAGCCCAACACCTCCTGGGCGTCCGACCCGTCGGCAGTGCCGCCGTCGGACACCACCGGCGGCGGCCGGGTACTGGCCGCGACCGGTCCCTCCAGCGATGGCCTGGTGCTCGAGCCGGGCACGTCCGGTGACGGCACACTCGACCTGACCAACCTCGGCAGCAAGGACGTCACCGTCGACTGGAAGGCGACGACGCCCTCCGGCGTCACGCTGGACACGTCGTCCGGCTCGCTGACGGTACCCGCCTCGGGCAGCGCCGAAGCGAAGATCCACGTGACGGCGGGCGCGAGCGAGGGAACCTACCCGATCACCTTCGCGCTGACCGACCACAGCACCGGCGCCACCCTGAACGGGGCGACTCTGCGCGTGGCTGTGGCCAAGGCCGGTGCGCTGTGGCCGTACGCCACCAACGAGGGCATCTACCCCGACGGCGCCGGCTTCTCGGGTGGCTTCGACAACGATGGCTGGGCGTTCTCGCAGAACGCGCTGTCGGCGGCCGGCGTCACGAACGGCTCCACCGTCACGGTCGACGGCATCTCCTACATCTGGCCTACGGCGACGTCCGGGCAGCTGGACAACCTGGAGATGGCCGGCCAGACCATCCCGATGCCGGCCGGCACGTCGGGCGCGTCGCTGGGCCTGCTGGGCACGGCGACCAACGCGCCGACCGACGGCAGCGGAGTTTCGGGCACCGTCAGCGTCACCTACACCGACGGCACCTCCTCGAAGGCGACGATCGGTTTCTCGGACTGGACGCTCAACGCGGGTAACAGCAAGCCGCTCGAGGGCGACACGACGGTCGTCACGACGGCCTACCGGAACACCGGGAGCGGGGGCCGGGACAACGTCAAGGCATACGTCTTCGCCACGAAGGTACCCCTGGACGCGTCCAAGCAGGTGGCGTCGATCACGCTGCCGGTGACGGGCTCGACGGGCGCCGACCACCTGTTCGCGTACGGCTTCGGACAGTAGAGGACGCAGCGGCACCGACAACGCCGGGCCGGTTCCCGGGCGCACGCCCGGCAACCGGCCCGGCCGAGCACCCGAGCCCTCCATGGCGAGGAGCAGCGGCGGCCACGCGGCATCCGGGAACTTTCGCCTGATTCCCGCGGTCACGGTCTCCACGCTCCCCGCGGAAGGTTCAGCCACGCAGAACGTCAAGAGCCGTGAGAGCGACGTGGAGTTCGGTGCGTCGTTCGCCTGATTCGAGATCGCAGTCGAGCAGCCGCTCGATGGTGCGCAGTCGTTGGTAGACGGTCTCCCGGGAGACGTTGCCGTGGCGGGCGGCGGTGGTCTTGTTGCCGGCGGCGTCCAGGTAGTGGCGCAGGGTCGCCAGCAGGCTGGTGCCGTGCCGGGTGTCGTGGTCGACGAGTCGGCCGAGTTGCTGCTCGGCGTAGTTCTGGACGCGGGTGTCCTCGCGGAGCGCGAAGAGGAGGCGGCGCAGGCCGATGTCGGCGCTCTCGTGATAGGAGCGTCCGGTCGGAAGAGGGCGGCCGGGCTCGATCGCCTCGGCCACGCGGGTCGCCTCCCGGAAGGAGCGGGCGACGCCAGGGAGGTCCGCGGCTTCTCCTCCGACGCTCACCGTCGTGCCCGGTACCAGGTTCAGCGCGGTGCGGCTCAGATGCTCGACCACGGGACGCCACGGCTGGTCGGGGCGCAGGGACAGGAGAAGGCCGAGGCGGGTCGGGCCGAGCAGGCCGACGAGGGCCTGGATGCCCTTCGTCCTGAGCTCCTCGGAGAGGAAGGCCTCGGTCTTCGCCGAGTCGACTTCGTGCGGGATGTCCGCCAGAACGACCATGAAGTGGGAGTCCTTCGTGGTCAGGCCCAGCGCGGCCACTCGGGCGTCGGCGTCCGCGGGGGAGCGGTGGCGCTGTTCGACGAGGTCGCGCAGGACGTTGCGGTGCGCGGTGCGCTCCCAGGGCGTGGGGTGGATGAGACGGGCGATGGTGAGAGCCATCGCGGTTCTCTCCAGCACCGTGATGTCCTCGGGGCCGAAGGCCGAGTCAGAGTCAGAGTCCGAAGCCGAAGCCGAAGCCGAAGCCGAAGCCGAAGCCGAGTCAGAGGCCGAGGCCGAGGCCGGGGCCGGCAGCATGGCCACCCGGCCCCAGCGTTCGCCCTGGTATTCCACTGGGGCCACGAGCCAACCCTCCGGACCGGATACGCCCGCGTGGTCGACGGGCGGTGTCGCCCTGGACCGCTGTTCCCAGCTGCTGAGGGCGATCTCCGTCGTGCCGCGCGACGACTCGCAGACCAGTGCCTGATGAGCCAGGTTCTCCAGGACGACGGTGCGGCCGCTTGTCTCCGCCGCGGTCCGCACCACGTCCCCGGGGCCCGCGCCGCGCAGGGTCAGGGCGGTGAACTCCTCATGGATGCGCTGGGTACGGCGCATCGCCTCGGCCTGGTTGCCGAGGAGGAGCGTATGGACGACCTGAGTGACCTCCAGGAAGTTGACGTCCTCGGCCAGAGTGACGAGGGGCAGGTCGCGGGCCTGGCACGCCTGGACCAGGGCGTCGGGCGGGCGGTGGTAGCGGCGGACCAGTTCGATGACCAGGGCCGCCGCACCGATGTCCGCGAGTTCGTCGACGTAGCGGCGCACACCCGCCGGCTCCTCGGGCAGGGGCATTCCGGTGGTCAGGACGAGCTCGCCGCCCTTGAGGAAGGAGGCGGGGTCCGTCAGTTCGGTGATGTGCACCCAGCGGACGGGCCGATCGAGACGGCCCACTCCGGTGACGACCTGGGGCCGTCCGGCGGCCAGGACGGGCAGGGCCAGCACGTCGGCGACGGTGGGCGGCCGACCGACGGCGTCCCTGCCCCGGTCGGGCACGGAACCGTCGAGGTCGTCGGTGCCCGGCCCCGCGGCCGCGTGATCGTTCTCGCTCACCCTGCCTCCCTAGGGGTCCACCCGCCAGAGCCAGGTCGAGAGCGGGGAATGCCCCGTCACTCTGACAAGCGCCGCTGACCTGCGCAAGGGGCCCGAGTGGAGGGTCGTGGAGCGCGCTGGACCGGGTCCGCGGGCGGAGCCGGTTGACACAACGTCCGGACACCGCCTCCCGGCTGGACAGATCACGCATTGGCGGCGTCCCGGGCCGCAGAGATGCTCGGGGGACACGGACATGTACGACGACGCCGCACGGGCCGGGAGACCACCATGACCGCACTGTCGCCGCACCTCCGCCAGGCCACCCCCGTCGTGGCGGTCCGGGGCGAGGGCATCCATCTCTACGGCGAGGACGGCCGCCGCTACCTGGACTTCACCGCCGGCATCGGCGTCACCAGCACCGGACACTGCCACCCGAGGGTGGTGGCGGCCGCGCAGGAGCAGGTGGGCACGCTCATCCACGGCCAGTACACGACCGTCATGCACGAGCCGCTGCGCCGCCTGGTCGGCAAGCTCGGCGAGGTCCTGCCCGACGGCCTGGACAGTCTGTTCTTCACCAACTCCGGCAGCGAGGCCGTCGAGGCCGCCCTGCGACTGGCCCGCCAGGCCACCGGACGCCCCAACGTCGTTGTCTGCCACGGCGGTTTCCATGGCCGCACGGTCGCCGCCGCCTCCATGACCACCTCCGGCGTCCGCTTCCGCTCCGGCTTCTCCCCGCTGATGAGCGGAGTGGTGGTCACCCCGTTCCCGACGGCCTTCCGCTACGGCTGGGACGAGGACACCGCGACCCGATTCGCCCTGCGGGAACTCGACTACACCCTCCAGACCATCTCCTCACCGGCCGACACGGCAGCCATCGTCGTCGAACCGGTGCTCGGCGAGGGCGGCTACGTCCCCGCCACCCGCGCCTTCCTGGAGGGCCTGCGCGAACGCGCCGACCGCCACGGCTTCCTGCTGATCCTCGACGAGGTGCAGACCGGCGTCGGCCGCACCGGCCGGTTCTGGGGCCACGACCACTTCGGCGTCACCCCCGACATCCTGGTCACCGCCAAGGGCCTGGCCAGCGGCTTCCCGCTGTCCGGCATCGCCGCCTCGGAGGAGCTGATGAGCAAGGCGTGGCCGGGCTCGCAGGGCGGTACGTACGGCGCCAACGCCGTGGCCTGCGCGGCGGCCTGCGCCACGCTGGACGTCGTACGGGAGGAGAAGCTCGTCGACAACGCGGAGGCGATGGGCGCACGGCTGCGGGCGGGTCTGGAGGAGGTGGCCGGCCGGACGCCGGCCATCGGGGACGTACGCGGCCTGGGGCTGATGCTCGCCTCCGAGTTCATCACCGAGGACGGCAGCCCGGACCCCGAGACGGCCGCCCGGGTGCAGCGCGCCGCCGTGGACGAGGGGTTGCTCCTGTTGCTGTGCGGCGCCTGGAACCAGGTCGTGCGGATGATCCCGGCGCTGGTGATCGACGAGGCGGGCATCGACGCCGGGCTCCAGGCGTGGGCGGCCGCGGTGGAGGCGGGTACTTCGGGAAGGTCGCGGTGACGACCGACACCACCCCGGCCCTGGATCGGCTGGTCGCCGGGCTCGCCCGGGCCGCCCCCGGTCTGCGGGTCGAAACCGGCCCGGGCGCCACCGGCCTCTACGCCTACGACGCCTCCAACTACCGCGTCCCGCCGCGGGCCGTGGTGTTCCCCCGCGGGACCGGCGATGTGTGCGCCGTGCTGCGGGTCTGCCGGGAGACGGGCGTTCCGGTCACCGCGCGGGGCGGCGGCACCAGCATGGCGGGCGCCTCGACGCCATCGACCGGGACACCCCGACCGTCGTCGTGGCCGACGGCTTCAGCTGCGCCACACAGATAGACCACCTCGCCGGCGACCGAGGGGTCCGCGCCCTGCATCTCGCGGAACTGCTCGACCCCGCCGCCGACCGACCAGGAGACACCTCATGACCGACACACCCACGCAGTTGTTCATCGGCGGTGCCTGGGTGGACGCCGTGGACGGCACCACCATGCCCGTCGAGGACCCCGCGACCGGCGAGGTCATCTGCCACGTCGCCGACGCGGGCCCCAAGGACGCCAGGCTCGCGGAGGACGCGGCGGTTCGGGCGCAGGAGGAATGGGCGCGCACGGCACCGCGGGCACGCAGCGAGATTCTGCGCCGGGCACACGAGATCATCCTCGAACGCACCGAGGAGCTCGCCCGCCTGATGACGTCCGAGATGGGCAAGCCGCTGGCCGAGGCCAGAGGAGAGGTGGCATACGCGGCCGAGTTCTTCCGCTGGTTCTCCGAGGAGGCCGTACGGGTCGACGGCGGCTACGGCCTCCTGCCCGACGGCCGCACCCGCATGCTGCTGTCCCGGCGCCCGGTCGGCCCCTGTCTGCTGATCACCCCGTGGAACTTCCCGCTGGCGATGGGTACCCGCAAGATCGGCCCGGCGGTCGCCGCCGGCTGCACGATGGTGCTCAAGCCGGCCCCGCAGACTCCCCTCTCCAGCCTTGCCCTCGCCGCGATCCTCAAGGAGGCCGGGCTCCCGGACGGCGTGTTGAACGTCGTCACCACCTCCCGTGCGGGGGAGGTGTGCGAACCGCTCCTGCGCGGCGGGCGGATCCGCAAGCTGTCCTTCACCGGTTCGACCCAGGTCGGGCGGCTGCTGCTGGCGCAGTGCGCGGACACGGTCATACGGACGTCGATGGAGCTGGGCGGCAACGCGCCGTTCATCGTCTTCCAGGACGCCGACCTGGACACGGCCGTGGACGGGGCGATGCTCGCCAAGATGCGCAACATGGGCGAGGCGTGCACCGCCGCCAACCGCTTCTTCGTGCACCGGTCGGTGGCGCAGGAGTTCGGGCGGCGACTGGCCGAGCGCATGGGCGCCCTCGTCGTGGGGCCCGGTACCCGGGACGGGGTCGACGTCGGGCCGCTGATCGACACGGCCGGGCGGGCCAAGGTCGAGGAACTCGTCGCCGACGCGGTGGAGCGGGGTGCCCGGACCCTGGTGGGCGGCCGTACGCCGGAGGGGCCCGGCTCCTTCTATCCGCCGACGGTGCTCGCCGATGTGGACCCCGGCAGTCGGCTGATGGCCACGGAGATCTTCGGTCCGGTGGCGGCGATCCTCACCTTCGACGACGAGGACGAGGTGGTCCGCCGCGCCAACGACACCCCCTGGGGCCTGGTCGGCTACGTCTTCACCGCGGGCCTCGACCGCGCCCTGCGCGTCAGCGAACGCCTGGAGGTGGGCATGGTCGGCCTCAACACCGGTCTCGTGTCCAACCCGGCCGCGCCCTTCGGCGGCGTCAAGCAGTCCGGGCTCGGCCGTGAGGGCGGCCGGGTGGGGATCGACGAATTCCTGGAGTACCAGTACCTCGCGGTGCCCGTGCGATGACGGCGGTCATGCCCTGACCACCCCGCCTCGCGCACCGCGACGGGCCGCCCGGTGCCCGGTCGTTCGCCACGACCAGGGCACCGGGGGACCGGCCCGTCGTCCGAGCCCGGCCGCTACATGCCGGGCTGTGGCACGGCGCCGCTTCGCCCCGTGGACAAGTCCGGCCGCGGTCGACCCGCGCCGTCCCGACCGCGGTTCTCGGCCGCGATCGGCCCGCGCGGTTGCGACGGGAGTTCCCGGCGATGCCGGTTCCCGGCCGTCCGCGCGGAGCGCTCAGGCCCCGTTGCGCCGCGCCGCGATCTCCTTCGCGGTCTCCACGACCAGGCGCCCCAGTTCCGGCAGCCGTGCCTCGTCGTAGCGCGACTCGGGCATGGAGACGGCGACCGTCGCCAGGGGGGTCCCGCCCTCGTCCAGGATGGCGGCGGCCACGGCACACACGTCCGGCCGGTACTGCTTGCGGTTGACGGAGTAGCCGTCGGCCCGCACCCGGGCCAGCTCGGCCCGCAACTGTTCGGCGTCCGTCGGTGTGGCCGCACCGAATTTCTCCAGCCCGTGCTCGACCAGCTCGTCGACATCGGCCTTCGGCAGATGCGCGAGGACGGCCCGGCCGGTGGCGGTGGCGTGCAGGGGCGAGGTGTCGCCGATGCCGTAGTACGTCCGCACCGCGTGGTCGCAGTCCACCCGGTCCACGACCACCATGCACTGCAGGGCGTCCGGCACCGACAGGTGGATGGTCTCGTTCAGTGTGTCCCGCAGCCGGATCATGGGCTCGCGCGCGGCCGCGAACAGGCTCGATCCCTGAAGCGCCGCCGGCCGGACGGCGAGTACCCGCGCACCGATCTCCCAGCGGGTGGTGTCCTTGCGGTTGGCCCGCAGCCATCCGGCCTCGTTCAGAGTGACCAACGTGCGCTGCACGGTGGATTTCGGGAGCCCGAAGAGTTTGGTCAGCTCTCCCACGGTCACCGGCTGATGCTGTGCGACGGCCTCCAGGATCCGCAACGACCTGGTCACGCTCTTCATTTCCATCTCATTTCCCCCGTTAACTCTCGGCTCTCCTCGTGTACACCCCTTGACTCCCCTCTGCGCCGCTGCCATTCTCGTGCCAGATTCTAGCACAGCGTTCCACATTGTGGCACGGAGGTTTGGAAGAGGCAACCAGAAGCCCCCTCCCTCCGGTAAGTCCGAACCGGCGACCTCCGACCCCCAGTGCAACCGGAATCACGGAGTCCGAAAACCGGGCGTTCAGCATTCACGCCTCGGGAAACGAAAGGAACCCCCTCGTGTCTGCCAGCAAGCGCGTCGCCGTCGTCGGCGTCGGAACAATGGGCAGTCAGGCCGCCTGGCGCCTGGCCGCCCGAGGGGCCGAGGTGGTCGGCTACGACCGCTTCGCCCCGGGCCACGACCGCGGCGCGGCAGGCGGCGAGACCCGGATCTTCCGCAGCGCCCACTTCGAGGACTCGCGCTACGTCCCCCTGCTGAAGCACGCCGACGCCCTGTGGGAGGAACTCCAGCGGGAGACGGGTCGTGAGCTGCGGCGGCTGACCGGATGCCTGCTGATGGGCCCCACCGAGCACCAGCAGATGGCCACGGTCCTGAAGTCCATCGCCGAGCACGGCCTCGACCACGAGGTGCTCGACACCGAATCCCTGGCCAAGCGCTTCCCGCAGTTCCGCATCGAGGACGGCGACGCGGCCGTACTGGACCGCCACGCCGGCTTCATCCGGCCCGAGCTGACGATCCAGACCGCCGCCCACCGCGCCGAACAGCTCGGCGCCCGTATCCACCGCTACACCGCGGTCCGCGAGATCGTCCCCGTCGCGGGCGGCGTCGACATCCGCACCGACTCCGGCCGCGAGCGGTTCGACACGGCCGTCGTCACCGTCGGCCCGTGGGTCAACGACCTGCTGCCCGACCTCCCGTGGGAGGTGGACATCCGCCGTCTGATCAACGCCTGGTACGTGCCCACCACCGACGCATGGTCCGGAGAGCAACGCCCCGCGTTCATCCGTACCGCCCCCACGCACTGCTACGGGCTGCCCTCCCCGGACGGAATCTCCGTCAAGCTCGGCCTCTCCCGGGCCCTGCACCGCCCGGCCGGCGACCCCAACCGTCTGGAGCGGACCGTCGAGCCGGAGGAACTGGAGATCTTCACCGAGCTGATCGCCCGCCACATGCCGGACCTGAACCCCGACCCGACGAGGCTCTCGGTCTACATGGAGGGCTATACGGAAAGCAGCCGCCCGCTGGTCGGACCGCTGCCCGGCGCCGACAACGTGGTGCTGCTCGCCGGGTTCTCCGGCCACGGCTTCAAACTCTCGCCCGCCTTCGGCGACATCGCGGCCGACCTGGCGCTGGACGGCACCTCGCCGCAGCCCGTCGACTTCGTCTCCACCCTCGACCGGGCGGAGGCGTGACCGTGACCGCTGTGACCGACGTCCTCGCCATCGGCGCCCTGCGTGCCGAGCCCGGGACCAAGACCCGCGGCACCGTCCCCGCCGACCTCGGCACCCTCACCGTGGACATCCCGCTGACCCTGGTCAACGGTGCCCACCCCGGCCCCCGCGCCGTCATCACCGCGGGAGTGCACGGCGGTGAGTTCACCGGCGTCGACGCGGCCACCCGGCTCGCGGCGCTGCTGGACCCCGACGAGGTGCACGGCCAGGTCGTCGTCTGCCCGGTCGCCAACCCGCCTGCCGTGTACCAGGGCCGGCTCGGCGTCTCCCCGCTCGACGGTGTGAACATCAACCGCGTCTTCCCCGGCGACCCCGACGGCAGCCCCACCGAACGGCTCGCGGCCTGGCTCTTCGCCCACCTGCTCGACGGCGCGGACGCCTATGCCGACCTGCACTCCGGAGGGATCGACGAGGTGCTGAGGGACTTCGTCGGCTACCGCCTCACCGGCGACCCCGAACTCGACGCCATGACCGCGCGGATGGCCGGCGCCCTCGGCGTCGAGGACGTCGTCCTCGGCCTGAACACCGACGGCGGCAACAGTCACGCGGCGGCGGCCCGCCGGGGCATCCCGGCCGTCCTCGTCGAGACGGGCCAGCTCGGCGAACGCGACCCGGACGCCGCCCGTCACCTCGTCGAGGGCCTGTATGGCCTGTTGGAGCGCCTCGGTGTCCTGAAGACCAAGACCGAGGACACGGCGCCCGTGCGCGAGTGGATCTGGGCCGCCGGCGTCACCGCCGAGGCCACCGGCCTGTGGTACCCCGAGTTCACCGCCGGGGACGACGTGACGGAAGGCGAGGCCCTCGGTCGCGTCATCGACCCGGCCGACGGCCAGGAGCACGAGGTCCTCGCTCCCACCGGTGGACGGATCTTCTACGGGATGCGCGGCCTGACCGTCGCCCCCGGAGCCGAACTCGCCGCCATCGCCGTCCCCGCCCCCACGGACTCCGGCGACATCTGATCCCGTCCCCGCCCCTCCCACAAACGCCCCCCGCACCCCCTGCCCGCGCGGCCAGAACGAGACCCACCCGCACGCATTCCCACGCTCCCCTCATCACGTACCGCACCACCAGGAGGCACCCGGTGAGAGATGTCCGGACAGACCGCAGAGGGTTCCTGCGCAGCGTCGGCGGTGTCGCCGCAGGCATAGCCGCGGCCACGTCGCTCAGCGCCTGCGGCACCGGCACCAGCCGGTCCGTCAGCAGCGGCGGCAGCTCCAAGACCCTCGTGGTCCGCAACAGCGGCGGCACCTACGGCGACGCCAACCAGCAGGCGATCTACGACCCGTTCACCAAGGAGACCGGCATCCAGGTCAAGGTGGTGAACATCGAGTACGCCCAGATGCTCGCCCAGATCAAGCAGGGCCGCCCGCAGTTCGACGTCATCGACGACTCGATGGCCGACTTCGTGCTCTTCCAGCAGGAGCACGCCACCCAGGCCCTCGACTACGACCGGCTGAAGAACTTCAAGAAGGCCGGCATCGCCAAGAACCTCGTCACCTCCAACGCGGTCGGCAAGAACTACTGGGCCAGCGTGATGGCGTACCGCACGGACGCGTTCGGCGGAAAGAAGCCTTCCTCCTGGGCGGACTTCTGGGACACCAAGGCCTTCCCCGGCAACCGCGCCCTGCAGGCCCTGGACGCCGACCTGCCCGAGCTGGAGTTCGCGCTCCTCGCCGACGGCGTGGCGCTGGACAAGCTCTACCCGCTCGACGTGGACCGGGCCTTCAAGGTGCTGACCGAGATCAAGCCCCACGTGCGGAAGTTCTGGGACACCGGCGCCCTGCCCGGCGTCCTGCTCGGCCGCAAGGAGGTCGACGCCTCCAGCGTGTGGCACGGTCGGCTGGACGCCCTGATCAAAGGCGGCGCGCCCCTCGCCTACCAGTGGAACGGCGCGCGACGGCAGAGCAACGCCCTCGGTATCGCCAAGGGCGCGGCCAACCTGGACGCCGCCTACCAGCTCATCGACTTCTCGCTGCGTCCCGAGGTGCAGGCCGCCTACGCCGAGATCTACCCCATGGCCCCGTCGGTGCCCGCCGCTTACAAGAAACTCTCCGCCAAGACGGCCGCCAACCTGGGCAGTTCGCCCGCGCACCTGGAGTCCGGCTTCGACCTGGACGTCGAGTGGTGGATCAAGAACCAGGACGCGGTGTCGAAGCGCTGGCAGGAGTGGACACATGCCTGAGCTGAAGCTGAACGTGGTGCCCGAGCAGTCGCTCGCGGCCCCGGAGGCGGCGGCCGGCACCGGAAAACCCCTCACCGTGACGGCACTTCGCAAGACCTACGGCGCAGTCACGGCCGTCGACGAGGTCTCGATGGAGATCGCGGCGGGCGAGTTCGTCACCTTCCTCGGCTCCTCCGGCTCCGGCAAGACCACCACCCTGATGATGATCGCCGGATTCTGCGAGCCGGACTCCGGCAGTGTCGTCGTCGGCGGCGGGGACGTGACCCGGCTGGCCCCGCAGAAACGCGGCCTCGGCTTCGTCTTCCAGCAGTACCTGCTCTTCCCGCACATGACCGTCTGGGAGAACGTCGCCTTTCCGCTGCAGCTGCGGGGCGTGTCCCGGGCGGAGCAGCGCCGCCGGGTCGGCGAGACCTTGGAGATGGCCGGGCTGTCCGCCCTGGCCCGGCGCCGCCCGCGCGAGCTGTCCGGCGGCCAGCAGCAGCGCGTCGCGCTGTGCCGGGCGCTGGTCTACCGGCCGCCGGTGATCCTCATGGACGAGCCGCTCGGCGCACTCGACAAGAAACTGCGCGACCAGCTACAGACCGAGATCAAGGGCATCCAGCGGGAACTCGGACTGACCGTCATCTACGTGACCCACGACCAGGAGGAGGCACTGGTCCTGTCCGACCGGATCGCGGTGATGCGGGACGGCCGGATCGACCAGTTCGACACCCCGCGGGAACTCTTCGAGCGCCCGCGCACCCCCTTCGTCGCCGACTTCCTAGGCGCTGCCAACTTCCTGCCGGGCCAGGTGGAACAGCTCACGTCCACGCACACCCTCGTACGGCTCGACACCGGCGGTGTGCTGACGGCGCGCCCGCGGCCGGGCGCGGAGGGAGCCCGGGTCCGGGCCGCCGTGCAGCCGGGCCGGCTCGTCCTGTGCGCGCCCGACGACGGGTTCTGTACGGGGACGGTCGAGACCGTCACCTACGTCGGCACCCTCGTGCGCGTCACCGTCCGACCGGCCGGCGGTGCGGCGACCGAGCCCGTACGACTGGAACTGCCCGCCGGACGTGCCCCGGCCGTCGGTGAGAGCGTCGGCATCACCGCGGACCCCGAGAACGTCAGCGTCTTCCCCGACGCGGAAGACGGGGGGTGACGACCATGGCCGTGCTCGCTCCCGCGTCGGGCTCCGCCACGCCGGCGGCCCGCAGGAAACGGCCGGTCCGCGCGCTGTCCGACCGCCGCACCCGCTTCGGACTGGTCAACGCCGCGCCCGTCGTCGTCTACCTGCTGATCCTCTTCGTCTATCCGATCTTCAGCACCCTGATGCTGAGCCTCAAGGGCGAGGACGGCGGCCTCACCCTGCACTGGTACGCCGACGCCTTCCGCGGCGCCAACCTGGAGATCCTCCTCACCACCCTGCGGATCTCCGCCGAGACCTCCCTGCTCGCCCTGGTCGTCGGATTCGCCCTGGCCTCCGCGATCTCCCGGCTCACACCCCTGTGGGCGGGACTGGCGATGCTCGTCGTGATCGTCCCGCACTTCATCAGCGCCCTGGTGCGCACCTACGGCTGGATCATCCTGCTCGGCGACAACGGCGTGGTGAACAACGTCCTGACCGACCTGCATTTCCCCGGCGCGCCCTTCCAGTTGCTCTACAACGAGACCGGAGTCGTCATCGGCACCACCGCCGTGATGCTGCCGTACACCGTCCTGCTGCTGTACGCGGTGATGAAGGGCATCGACCGGCGCCTGCTCGCCGCCGCGGCCGGCATGGGAGCCGGGCGCATCACCATCTTCCGCCGCGTCTACGTCCCCCTCGTCGCGCCCGGCCTGGTCAACGCCGGCGTCCTGTCCTTCATCCTCTGCCTCGGCTACTACCTGACCCCCGCCCTCATGGGCGGCGAGAAGCAGACCATGGTCGCCTCGCTCATCGACGAACAGGTCATGAAGCAGAACCAGTGGAACGGCGCCTCGGCCCTCGGCATCATCCTGCTGCTGCTCACCTTCGCCGGACTGCTGCTGCTCAGGCTGCTGAAGTCGGCCGGCGAGGCCCTCAGGAACCGGGGGACGGCCTCGTGATCGAGCTTCGCCCCACCCTCGCCGGACGCATCACCCTCACGGTGCTCGCGACCCTGATCCTGCTGTTCCTGGCGCTGCCGATCGTCGTCATCGTCGTCACCTCCTTCGGCAAGGACGCCTTCGGCGACTTCCCGCCCAGCGCCTGGACGTTCGGCTGGTACAAGCAGCTGTTCGCCGACGGCAGCAAGTGGCCCGCCGCGCTCTCGCTCAGCGCCCTGGTGGCGGCGCTGACCACGGTCTTCTCCCTCGTCCTCGGCATGACCGCGGCCACGGCACTGGTGCGCAGCGAACTGCCCCTGCGCTCGGCCGTCTACGGCCTGATCCTCGCTCCGCTGGTGATCCCCCAGGTCGTCATCGCCCTGGGCCTGTTCCTGCTCTTCGAACCGGCCGCGATGCTCGGCAGCCCGATCGCCATCGCCCTCGGCCACACAGTGCTCGCCTCGCCGATCGCCGTGATGATCCTGATGGCCACCCTGAAGGGCATCGACGAGCGGCTGGAGGACGCGGCCGCCAGCATGGGCGCCGGCCGGCTGACCGTCTGGCGGCGGGTCACCCTCCCGCTGGCCCTGCCCGGACTCGTGGCCGCCGGCATCTTCTCCTTCATCACCAGCTTCGACGAGTTCTTCATCTCGCAGTTCCTGTCCTCCGTGGACACCGTGACCCTGCCGGTCCAGGTGTTCAACGTCCTCCAGTACAACGTCGACCCGTCGGTGACCGCCGTCAGCGCGATCCTCATCGCCGTGGCCGTCGTCGCGCTCGCGCTGGTCGCGGTGGCGCGCAGGCTCGGCGGCTCCGGCAGACAGGACGGCCTGCTGCCCACCGAGCCCGCCGTGGGCCTGTCCGCCGGAAGTGAGACCCCATGACCACCAGCACCCGCACCCCGGGCACGGACCTGTCCGCCTCGGCGGCCCGGCACCTGCTGCTCAACATGACCCCGAACGGCTCCGTCGGCACGGACGGCGACGACCTCTTCGTCGTCCGGCGCGGAGAGGGCCCGTACATCCACGGAGCGGACGGCAGACGCTACATCGACGGCCTGTCCGGTCTGTACTGCTGCCAGCTCGGCTACTCCTACGCCCCCGAGTTCGCCGAGGCCGCGGACAAGCAGCTGCGCGAGCTGTGCTTCAGCCCGCTGTGGTCCGCCTCCGCGCACCCGACCGCCATCGAACTCGCCGAACGCCTCTCCCGCATCGCCCCCGTCGACATCGAGCACACCTTCTTCTCCGGCGGCGGCGCCGAAGCCGTCGAGACCGCCTGGAAGATCGCCCGCCGCTACCACGCCCTGAACGGCGAACCGGGACGGGTGAAGGCGATCGCCCGGCGCGGCGCCTACCACGGGCTGACCATCGGCGCCCTCTCCCTGACGGACGATCCCGGACTGCGCGAGCCGTACGGCCCCGGCGCGATCGAGACACGGTTCGTCGCCAACACCAACCGGTTCCCGCCGGCCCCGGAGTACGCCGACGACGCGGTGTTCACCGCCCGTCTCCTGGCGGAGCTGGAGGCCGCCATCCTGGCCGAGGGCCCGCAGACCATCGCCATGCTCATCGCCGAGCCGGTGCAGAACCGCGGCGGCTGCATCACCCCGCCCGCCGGCTACTGGGAGGGACTGCGGGCGCTGGCCGACCGTCACGGCTTCCTGCTCGTCGCCGACGAGGTCATCACCGCCTTCGGCCGGCTCGGCGAGTGGTTCGGCGGCGACCGCTACGGCGCCCGTCCCGACATCGTCACCATCGCCAAGGGCATCACCGCCGGATACGCCCCCATGGGCGCGACGCTCGTCGGCACCAAGGTCACCGAGGTCATCAACCGGCCCGGCGCGGTCCTCAACCACGGCTACACCTTCGCCGGTCACCCGCTCAGCGCGGCCATCGCCCTGCGCAGCCTGGAGATCATGGAGCGCGACCGGATCCTGGACAACGTCCGAGGCCTCCAGGACCACCTGGCAGGGCGGATGGCGTCTCTGACCGACCTGCCGATCGTCGGGGACGTGCGCGGCGCCGGGTTCTTCTACGCCTGCGAACTCGTCGGCGACCTCGACGACGGCGGCTTCAGCGACCCCGCCCGGGCCGGCCTCATCGCGGACCTGATCCCGCGCCGACTGCGCGAGGCCGGGCTCATGTCCCGCGTCTACAACCGCGCCGCCCCGCTGGTCCAGATCGCGCCCCCGCTGATCAGCGACCGCCATCTGCTCGACCGTATCGCCGACATCCTCGCCACCACCCTCGACGAGGCGTCCGCCCGCCTGTGACGCCGCCTGCTGAAAGGAATGACATGTACTCCATCGGTTCGCTGACCGTCGCCCCCGGCGAGCGCGCCCAGGGCCTCATCCCGGTCGGCACCAGCACCTACGGTGTGGAGCTCGGCATCCCCCTGATCGTCGTCAACGGTGCCCAGGACGGCCCGGTCCTGTGCGTCGACGCGGGTGTGCACGGCGACGAGTACGACGGCCAGGAGGCGATCCGCCGCGTCCTCGCCGAGACCGACCCGGCCTCCCTGCGCGGCACCCTCGTCGGCATCCCCTGCATGAACACCCCGGCCTTCGAGGCGGCCGCCCGCACCAGCGGCCTGGACCACCTGAACCTCAACCGGATCTTCCCCGGCGACGCGGACGGCTCGTACTCCCTGCGGCTGGCCGCCACCTTCGTCGAGCAGGTCGTGCCCGCCATCGACGCGCTCGTGGACCTGCACACCGGCGGCACCTTCGGTGAGATCGCCCCGCTGGCCATCCTGCAGGGCGGCTACGAGGAGCTGGCCACGGACCTCGCCCTGGCCGCCGGGCACGAGCTGGTCTGGAAGGGCGGCAAGTGGGGCGGCACGGTCCGCCATCCCACCCTCGCCGCGGGCAAGCCCGCCATCACCATCGAGGCCGGCGGCGGCA
The DNA here is from genome assembly GCF_053596855.1 of Streptomyces sp. NPDC001617. Classification (NCBI taxonomy): domain Bacteria; kingdom Bacillati; phylum Actinomycetota; class Actinomycetes; order Kitasatosporales; family Streptomycetaceae; genus Streptomyces; species Streptomyces sp. NPDC001617. The sequence goes on along the minus strand of NZ_JBSFHA010000059.1, from coordinate 11,404 downwards.
CCTACCGCGAGCAGACCGTCGCCCTGCACATCGACTCGGTGCGCAACATCATGCGGCAGCTCGGCATGACCGACGGCGAGGCGACACTGCGCGACGCCTACACGACCGTCTCCGGCACCTTCGCCCGCTCGGCCGCAGGCGGCTTCTTCGTCGGGCACGCCGAGCCGGGGGAGAACTGCAAGGAGGGCGACCTGATCGCCCACGTCGTCGACCACTACGGCAACACGCTGGAGGAGGTCCGCGCCCCGCAGGACGGCGTCGTGCTCTGGGTACGCCGGATCCGCACGGTCCGGCCGGGCGACGAGGTCGTCATCTTCGGTGAGGTGCAGGGGGAGATCCGGCCGTGACCGGCGCACCCGAACCGACGGAACTGCTGATCGACGGCAAGCGGGTCCCGGCCGCCGACGGACGTACCTTCACCGTCCTCGACCCGTCCGACGGGACGGCCATCGCCCAGGTGGCGCTGGCCGGCCCGGCCGACGTGGACCAGGCGGTGGCCGCCGCGCGAGCCGCCTTCACCGCACCCGAGTGGGCCCGGATGCGCGCCGCCGACCGGGGCCGGCTGCTCCTGCGCATCGCGGACGCCATCCGCGGCGAGGGCGAGCGACTGGCCTGCCTGGAGTCACGGGACACCGGCAAGCCGCTGAGCCAGGCGAAGGCCGATGTCGAGGCCGCCGCCCGCTACTTCGAGTTCTACGCGGGCTTCGCCGACAAGCTCGGCGGCTCCACGATCCCCCTCGGCCCCGGCCTGATCGACTACACGGTCCGCGAACCGATCGGCGTCTCCGGCCAGATCATCCCGTTCAACTACCCCCTCCAGAACACCGCAAGGGGCTCCGCCCCGGCGCTGGCCGCGGGCTGCACGGTGGTGCTCAAACCGTCGCCCGAGGCCCCGCTCACCCCGCTGGAGATCGGCAGGATCGCGCTGGAGTGCGGGCTGCCGCCGGGCGTGCTGAACGTCGTCCCCGGCGACGGAGAGACGGGCGCGGCCCTCGCCGGGCACCCGGGCATCGACCAGGTCACCTTCACCGGCTCGGTACCGACCGGCATCAAGGTCGCCCAAGCGGCCGCCGCCAACGTGGTGCCCTCCGTCACCGAGCTGGGCGGCAAGTCGCCCTTCGTCGTCTTCGCCGACGCCGACTTCGACCTGGCGCTCCAGGCCATCATGGGTGCCTCGTTCAGCAACGCGGGACAGATGTGTTCGGCGGGCACCCGGCTGCTCCTCCAGCGCGGCGCCGAAGAGTTCCTGGACCGACTGGTGGAGAAGGTCGCAGCCCTGCGGGTCGGTCCCGGTCCGTCCGACCCGGACATCGGTCCGCTGGTCGCCGCCCGGCAGCGCGACCGGGTACTGGGCTACCTCGACCTGGCCCGGCAGGAGGGCGCGACGGTCCGCGTCGGCGGCGGCGCGCCGGCCGACCCGGAGATGGCCGACGGCTACTACATCGAGCCGACCGTCCTCACCGGCCTGACCAACCAGGCGCGCTGCGCCCGTGAGGAGATCTTCGGCCCGGTGGTGACCGTCCTCGACTTCGACGACGCGCACGAGGCCCTCGACATCGCCAACGACAGCCCCTACGGCCTGTCCTCCTACGTCTGGACCCGTGACATCGACAAGGCGATGCGCCTGGCCGAGGGCATCCGGGCCGGCCAGGTCTACGTCAACGCCACCGGCGTGGGCACCGGCGTCGAGCTGCCGTTCGGCGGCTACAAGCACAGCGGCTGGGGCCGGGAGAAGGGCCTGGAGGCCCTCGCGAGCTACACGCAGACCAAGAACGTCTGCATCGGCTTCGGAGACCGGCCATGACGTACCCGCCCCTGAAGGGCCCGCCCATGAAGCCCCCGGTCATGAGGTACCGCACGCTGGGCGATCGCGGCCCGACCGTCTCCGTCGTCGGCGTCGGCGGCAACAACTTCGGCTCCCGCCTGGACGAGGACGCCACGAAAGCGGTCGTCCACGCCGCCCTCGACGCCGGGATCACCCTGTTCGACACGGCCGACATGTACGGCGGGTCCGGCGAGCGCGGTGGCTCGCGCGGCGACGGCGAACGCCTCCTCGGCGCCGCTCTCAAGGGTCACCGCGACCATGTCGTCCTGGCCACCAAGTTCGGCATGGAGATGTCCCCCCGCGCGGAAGGAGGGGAGGCCGAACGGCACGGACCGCGCGGCTCCCGCGGCTACCTCCGCCACGCCGTCGAGGCATCGCTGCGCCGCCTCGGCACCGACCGGATCGACCTGTACCAGTACCACGAGCCGGACGGCGTCACCCCGTTGGAGGAAACGGTGGCCGCACTGCGGGAACTGGTGACAGAGGGCAAGATCCGCTACATCGGCTGTTCCAACCTCCCGGCCGAGCAACTCACCGACGCCTTCGTCTCCACCCAGGCCCGCTACCACCTGCTCGACCGAGCCGCGGAGCGGGACCTGATCCCGGCCTGTCTGCGCCACGGCGTCGGCCTGCTGCCGTACTACCCGCTGGCCAACGGCCTGCTCAGCGGCAAGTACCGGCGCGGCGAGCGCCCGCCGCCCGGCAGCCGGCTCTCCTGGCGGCAGGGCTGGCTCACCGAGGCGGCCCTCGACCGCGTCGAGGCCCTCACCGCGTACGGCACCGAACGCGGACTCACCCTCCTCCAGGTAGCCGTGGGCGCACTCGCCGCACTCCCCGCCGTCGGTTCCGTCATCTGCGGCGCCATGACCCCCGAGCAGGTCACCGCGAACGCGGCGGCGGCCGACTGGATCCCCGACGCGACCGACCTGGCCGCACTCGACGCGATCGTCACCCCCGGCGAACGCGTCGTCTGAGGCACTCACCCCCCCGCCGGCATCAACGCCAACGCCCCCGGTAATCCGTGAATCGAGGCAGAACCCCCATGCGAGAGATCGTCACCTTCGACGCCTACGGCACACTCATCGACTTCCAGCTCGGCCCCACCACCCTGAAGGTCCTCTCTGACCGGCTGGACCTCGACAACCTGGACGTCCAGGAGTTCCTCGACGACTTCCGCGTCATGCGTTTCCAGGCCGTCCTGGAGGCCTACCGCCCCTACCACGAGATACTGCACTCCAGCCTGCGCAACGCCATGCGCCTGCACGGCCTGGAGTACCGCACCTCCGACGGGGACGCCCTCGTCGACGCCGTCCCCACCTTCGGCCCCTTCCCAGAGGTTCCGGACGCCCTGCGCGCGCTGAAGGGCAGGTACGAGATCGCCATCATCTCCAACACCGACGACAACCTGATCGCGCGGAACGTCGAGAACATCGGCGTCGAGTTCGACCACGTCATCACCGCCCAGCAGGCCGGCGCGTACAAGCCGGACCGCCAGACCTTCGAGCACGCCCTCAAGGTCATCGGCGTCGAGCCGTCCCAGGTCGTCCACACCGCCCAGGGCTGGGAGTACGACCAGATCCCGACCCGCGACCTGGGCCTGAGGCGCCGGGTGTGGATCAACCGCTACGGCCGCCCCGGCAGCACCGCCTACCAGCCCTACGACGAACTGCCCGACCTCTCGGGCCTGCCGGCGCTGCTCGGCTGCTGACCCACGGCGACACAGCGACAAGGCGCCACCGCGACACCGGACAGAGAACGCAGAGGACGCACAGCATGAAGCAGATCCCCTACTGGCTCGACACCGCTCCCGCCCTGCCCGACCGGTCCGGCAAGGACCTTCCCGAGGAGGCGGACGTGGTGGTCGTCGGCGGCGGTCTCACCGGCCTTTCCACCGCCTACCACACCGCCCGCAAGGGCGCCCGCACCGTCCTCGTCGAGAAGGACAAGGTCGGCTCGGGTGCCTCCGGCCGCAACGGCAGCATGTGCACCCAGGGCATCACCATCGGTGTCGGGGAGGCCCGCAGGCGCTTCGGCCAGGAGCGGGCCCGCGAGCTGTACGACGCCTTCCGCGAGGCCGTCGACGTCGTGGAGGAGCTGACACAGAAGGAGCGGATCGACTGCGACTTCAACCGTGCGGGCCGTCTCGGTGTGGCCTTCAAACCGCAGCACCTCGAGGCGATGCGGGCCACCCAGCGCGACCTGGCCGAAAACTTCGGCCACGACACCCGGCTCCTGAGCCGCGGCGAGCTGAAATCGGAGCTGGACTCGGACTATTACCACGGTGCCCTGCTCGACCCGCTCAGCGCCGGCCTGCACGTCGGCAAGTACCTCCACGGCCTCGCGGAGGCCGCCGAACGCGCCGGCGCGGAGATCCACGAACGCAACGCGGCCACCGGCCTCACCCGCCTCCCGGACGGCGGCTTCCTAGTCGAGACCCTGCACGGCACGATCCGCGCCCGGCAGGTCATGGCCGCCACCGACGCCTACACGGACAAGGCGATGCCGTGGTTCCGCAAGCGGCTGATCAACGTCGGCAGCTTCATCGTCGTCACCGAGCCGCTCGGCGAGGCACGCGCCCGCGAACTCATCCCCAACGCACGCCTGGTGGTCGACTCCAAGAACATCGGCCACTACATCCGCCTCACCCCCGACCACCGTCTCGCCTTCGGCGGCCGGGCCCGCTTCGCGCCGTCCAACCCGACCTCCGACGTCAAGAGCGGAGACATCCTCAAGCGGGAGATGGCGGAGATCTTCCCGCAACTGTCCGATGTGCGGATCGACTACGTGTGGGGCGGCATGGTCGGGTTCTCCTGGGACCGCCTGCCACACGCCGGCGAGGCGAACGGCCTGTACTACTCCATGGGCTACTGCGGACACGGCGTCCAGATGGCCACGTACATGGGCAGCGCGATCGCCGAGATGATGGACGGCAAGCCGGAGGCCAACCCACTGCGCGGCCTCGGCTTCCCGAAGGTCCCCGTGCCCTTCTACAACGGCACGGCCTGGTTCCTGCCGTTCGGAGGCGCCTACTACAAGGCCATGGACAAGCTGCGCTGAGGCGAGGGCGCGGACGGTCCCTGGAGCCAGGACCGGACGACCTTTCCGCACACGGGCCACCGGACCCTGACGGGCTCCCAGTCGGCTGCGACGGCCGCGACCCGGTGCTCGAGGCATGGACCTCCTCTCCCAAGCCGGCCAGAACGCGTACCCCGACTACCAGGACAAGGACCCGGAGGATCCCGAGTACTACCAGACGTCCATCGCCACCCGCCCCCGGCGCCACGCTCTTCCCGTCCGCGGCACGGCACTTCACCCCGGAGCCGCTCGACTCCCTCGGGGAGCAGGGTGTGTCCGTGGCGGCGGTGACCCACTTCATCGCGCCGCCGCACCGGCGGCCGGCACCGCTGCAAGGCGTGCGACCCGACGGATGGTCGATATCGCCACCGGCGAGGGTGTCCTGGCCTCGACGCCCGTGCCGAGCGCGGGATGCCCGCCTGACACGATTCCCTTGAGCAGTCGTGCCGACAGGTGACGCAGACCACAGGAACTCCACCCCCTTCGTGGAGAGAAGAGGGTGTGAAGGACTCAGAGAACGAGGTGCGCCGCCGCGTGCGCGAGGGGGACCGCGCGGCGTTCGCCCAGCTGTACGAGGAGTTCGCCCGCGCCGTGTACAACCACGCGTTGCGCCTGACCGGCGACTGGTCGACAGCCGAAGAGATCATGTCCGAGACGTTCCTGGCCGCGTGGCGCACGCGCACGCGTGTACGGGAGGACGGCGGTTCCCTGCTGCCCTGGCTGCTGGGCATCGCCACCCACAAGGCGGACAACGCCCGGCGGAGCCTGCGCAGGCGCCAGCTGTTCCTGGCGCGTCAGCCCCCGCCGCCGAGTGTGGAGGACTTCGCGCCCCAGCTGGCCGGACGCATCGATGATGCCCGCCGCCTGCGTGCCGTTCAGGTCGCCCTGGACCGGCTCAGACGCCAGGAGCGGGAGGTGCTGGCCCTGTGCGTGTGGGCCGGCCTGGACTACCAGCAGACGGCCGAGGCTCTGGGCATCGCGGTCGGGACCGTGCGTTCCCGGCTCTCGCGTGCCCGCAAGAGGCTCGCCCGTCTCGCGGAAGAAAACCTGGAACCGGGCTCTGCCCGCGGAGAGATGACAAGTGCGGCCGCAATCGCGGCCCTGCCCGTGCGGGAGGAGCTCACATGAAGGACAGGACCACCTCCACTTCCCGGGAGCGGCGCGGCGACCGCGAGGAGATCGCCCGCCTGCTACCGCCCCCGGCCGACTGGGACGTTCCGCGCGAGCAGCACCTTCGTCACAAGGAACTACTGATGCACACCATCGACCGCGACCAGGCCGTACGTACCCGGCCGGCCCGTCGACTGCTGCGCCCCGCGCTCCTGGCGCCGGCGACCGCGCTGGCCCTGGCCTGCGCACTGACCGCGGGAATCGCCCTGACCGACAGCGGCACGGGGTCCTCCGGCACCGCCTCGCACGGCGCGGCCACGGACATGCAGCCTGCCGCGGCCCTCCTCGACCGGATCTCCGCCGCCGCCGGGGAACACCCTGCCCCCACCGTGCGGGACGATCAGTTCGTCTATATCAAGGAGAAGACCCGCGGCGCCGACCTGACCACCGGGAAAGCCGTACTCGGCCCGCTGACGGACCGTGAGGTGTGGAACGCCCAGGAGCCGGGGCGTCTGCTCAAGCTCGGTCTGATCCGGGAAGACGGTGAGACCTTCCCCATCAACGCCGAACTCGGCGACACTCACGGCACGGCGGCCGGCATCAACCGGCCCACCTACCACTGGCTCAGCTCCCTGCCCACCGACCCCGACAAGCTGCTGACCTACCTGTACGCGAAGACCCCCCACGCCCAGGGCCGCGAGCGCGACCAGGCGGTGTTCGAGCAGATCGGCTCGCTGCTCGGCGGGGTGATGCCGCCCCGCACCGCTGCCGCCCTCTACCGGGCCGCGGCGAAGATCCCCGGTGTCACCCCGGCCCCGAAGGCGCGCGACGCCATCGGCCGCCAGGGCCTCGGCATCGCCCGTGACGACACCCGTTACGGCATCAGGACCGAGTGGGTCTTCGACAAGAAGGACTACGCCTTCCTCGGCTCCCGCAGCTACCTCACCAAGGACGAGTCCTACGGAGAGTCCGGCACACTGCTCTCCAGCAGCGCCGAGTTGGAGCATGCCGTGGTCGACAAGGCCGGCGAGTCGCCTGCCGCTGGGTAACGGACGTGGAATGGGCGGGCCCGGCACTTTGGTCGAGCCCGCCCATCACGTGCGCGTGGTTGCTGCCTTGAATGCGTGCTAGCGGGTGACGTGTTCGATGAGCTGCTCGGCCGGCATCGAGGCGAGCGGTTCGGTGCGCGCGATGTACCGGCTGAAGGTCACTCCGATCGGATACGACCCCACCAGCTCCACACGAACGTCCATGGCGTCACCGGGTGCTGCCGGTGCGTCGGGCGAGAGCACCGATCGGTACACGGCGACGCTGTGCTCCTGCATCGCGGCCAGCAGATGAGTGGCGGCACCCTCGTCGCACGCGGCACTGCGCACGAGAGCGACGAGAGGATCGCCCACGGCATCGGTCTCCATCCGCCGTACGAAGCCGTGCGCGATCCGGTCGGGCAGTGACGCCGGATCCCCGGCAGCCACGCGCTGCAGGTCACGGTTCGCGGGCACCGCGGCGACGAACAGCCGCTGCGTGGAAGAGAACTGACACGAGATCAGACCGTGCGGGACGCCGGCCCGGCGACGCCCTCCCGAGCGTTCGCCAGGGACCTGACCCGCCACCACGCCGGCCAACGGGTCTGGCGAGTTCACCGGATCGGCTGGCTCCTGAGTCCGCGTTCAGCGCCCAGTGCGTTGTTGCTGCTCACACGCGCCAACGCGGAGCAATTCCCCGCGCTGCACATCGGCCGGATCAGCGCCGAGTCGCTTTCTCCTTCCCTCGACACTGCTGGGTCTCCTGACGCGCGCGGCCCTGGGTCGACATGCCCGCCAAGGACCGCGGACGAGTGGGGGAGAGGCGTATGCGCACCGGTGGACGGAGTCCGTTGCGTCCGGTAGCGGGGCAGGAGAGCGATGTCGTCGGCGCCAACTAAGCTCCCGCCCATGAGTGAGGCAGAAGGAAGTCCCGCCAGACGAGTCGTCGACGGGCGCTTCGAGTTGGAGGCCCGCCTCGGCGGGGGTGGGATGGGCACGGTCTGGCGAGCCAGGGACCTGGTTCTGCACCGCTTCGTGGCGGTCAAGGAGGTCCGCCCACCCGACCGGGACCTCGCCGAGTACGACCCCGACAGCGCACGGATGCTGCGCGAACGCGTCCTGCGCGAGGCTCGGGCCCTGGCCCGGATCGACCACCCGAACGTCGTCACCATCCACCACATCGTCGATGGCGGCGAAGGCACGTACCCGTGGCTCGTGATGGAGCTGGTCGCCGGCGGCTCTCTGGCCGACCGCCTGGCCCGTGGACCCATGCACCCGGCCGAGGCCGCACGGATCGGCCGCGGCGTCCTCGCGGCGCTGACCGCGGCGCACGACGCCGGCATCCAGCACCGGGACGTCAAACCCGCCAACGTCCTGCTCCGGCCCGACGGGCGACCCGTCCTCACCGACTTCGGCATCGCCGCGATCCGCGAGACGACCAACCTCACCGCCACCGGCTCCATCATCGGCACGGCCGACTTCATGGCACCCGAGCGCATAACCGGCAACGAGGGCGGAGCCGCCTCCGACCTGTGGTCCCTTGCGATGATGCTGTATATCGCCGTCGAGGGCCGCCACCCATTGCGCCGGGGCACCACCCTGGCCACCCTCGCCGCGGTCCTCCACGAGGACGTCCCGCCACCGACACAAGCCGGCCCCCTGGGCGCGGTCCTGATGGATGTCCTCGTACGCGACCCCGCGGCGCGCCTGTCCGCCGCCGTGCTCGACCGCCGCCTGGCCGAGATCGAGGCGGATCCGACCGGCCACGCAAGCACACGGGACGAGCCAACGTCGTACCAGCTGACCCCGCCGGCGCCCCCGTCCGTCCCGACGACCCACCCGGGAAACCCCGCTTCCCCGCCCACCTTCGTCCCCTACGGCGGCGCTCCGGCCGGTGCGCCCACCGCCCCCGCGACCGGGCCCCGCCGACGCGGTCCCGCCCGACCCGTCCTGCTCAGCCTCTCGGGAACCTCGCTCGTCGGGGTCCTCGCCCTGATGTGGTGGGTGCTGCCGCTGGGCGGCAACGACTCGGCGGGCGCGGGCGGCTCGACCTCCACCGCGACCAGCTCGCCGAGCGCCACTCCCGTCTCCCGGAAGTCGCAGGACTCCGCGACACAGTCCGCGAACACGGACATGCTCACTCCGGACAACATCCGCACCGCCATCAAGGCGATCGAGAAGGAGACCGGCCGCAAGCGGTTCGGCTACTTCGTCGTCTACTCGGACTACGTGTTGGCGAGAGTGATGGTCAACGGCAGCAACGTCGCGTACGAGAGCTACACCTACCGCCCGGGCAAAGGCGTGGAGAAAGGCATCATCGACGGCAGCCTGACCAGCCTCGACAAGCCGTTCACTCCTGAACGCTTCAACTGGGACAAGGTTCCCACGCTGATGAAAGAGGCGGACAAGAAGCTCAACGTCAAGGACCCGGAGAGCCGGTACATCATGGTGATGATGCCCAACGCCTTCTACCCCGAGTTCGGCTTGGGTGTCTACCTCTCCGACAAGTACAGCCGGGGGGGATACCTGAGGACTGACACCAAGGGCAAGGTCGTCGACGTGAACCCCGCCGAGAACTGAGCGGGCATCAGTTCGTCCAGCAGCATGGCGCTCATGCCGCCGTGGCCGAAGCCCGGAGGGCCTTCGTGGACGATGCCGAGGGTGCAGTGGCCGACGACGCCGCCGTCACCCGCCTCGGTGGGGCGACGGGGCTGCCGGGTCCGGTGGCCAGGTTGTACATCCGTACGCCGCCGGGAAACACGTCCTCCAGGGGGATCTCGGCGGGAGTACGGCGGCGTCCGGTCAACTGCCCGTGGAGCCTGCGGATTTCACCCGCCACGCGGTGCAGGACCTCGGCCGAGGTCGCGGTGCGCACGGTGATCTCCAGCGTCCGCAGTTCATGGCCGAGGGCGGCGATCGCCGCTCGCTGGTGTTCCAGTGAGGCATCCTCCGGTTGTTTCGGGGTTGTGCTGGTCGTGCCGGGGAGGTTCATCGGGCCTCTCCGTGTGACAGGTCCCGTACGAAAACGGGCTTGAGGTGTTTCTCGGGCAGAGCGTCGGGGAGTTGCTTCCAGTTGAGGACGTGGGAGACGACACGTTCGGGGGGCACCTTTCCCGAGGCGGCGAGTTCGAGGGCGTCGGGGATGTGATTGCGCACGTTGTCGCGGGCGACGCGCAGGGTGACGCCGGTGAGGTACATGTCGAGCAGGGGCAGCTCGCCGGGGCGGAAGTGGTTGCCCGCGGACTCGCAGATGCCTTCCGGGGCAAGGCACTTGACGGTCAGTGCGAGCTGGTCGACGCGGCCCGTCACCTCCACCGCGATGTCGAACCCGTGCCGGACGGGTTCGAGTGTTTCGGCGGTACGGGCGCCGAAGCCCTGGGCGAGCTTGCGGTGTTCGGGGTCCGGGTCGACGTAGAGGACGTCCCAAGCGCCGAGCGCGCGGACGATGTCGCAGACGTACAGTCCGATGCTGCCGCGTGCGACGACCATGACCCGGGCGCCGGGGCGAGACTTGAGGTGGGGTGCGACCAGGCGCCCGGACAGGGACCAGTTGTCGCTGGCCGAGGCCATGGCGACGGGGTCGAGGCCGTCCGGTAGCGGTACGAGCATGGCGTCCGCGTACGGGACGCTGACCAGGTCGGAGAAGAGTCCGCCCCAGCTGCCGCCGATGGGGGCGCCGTACAAGGCCATGGGCGGTACGGCCGTGCAGTGGGCGGTCAGTCCGGTGCGGCAGTTGTCGCAGGTGCCGCAGTTGATGGACCAGGGGACGACCACGAGGTCGCCGGGGGAGACGGTGGTGACGGTGTCGCCGGTCTCGACGACCCGGGCCACGCACTCGTGGCCCAGCGCGAAGGGCGGGTCGATGAAGCCGTGGCCGGCCAGGATCGCGGAGTCGACGTCGCAGGAGGTGGCGGCCACCGGGGCGACGATCGCCTCCTGGCCGTGGTGGTGATGAAGTGGCCAGGGCCTGGCGGTTGCCGTCCTCACCCACCCGGGCGGCCGTCGGCTCCACCGATTTCCGCTGCCCGTCCAGCAGCAGTCCCCGCAGATAGACGCCGCCCCACCGGCGCTGATCCGCCCGCGCGAACGGCTCGAACACATCCGCCGTGAAGTCCTCCAGACCGCACCGGACTTCATCCAAGTCCCCAAGTGCCACACACCGGTCAACGACACAGCCCCTCAACCGGACACGCCACCGGCAAACGCACCTGACCAAGCCCTACTAGTGTGCTGCGCCAGAAATCCTGAGGGTTAGTTCTACTCTGCTTTCTGGCCGGTGGTTCCGACCTTGGTGAGGTAGTCGGCGAGGGAGTTGAGGATCTCGTCGGCCGTTTTAGTCCAGGTGAAGGGCTGCGGGTTCTCGTTCCAG